>NZ_JBSPFA010000020.1:0-69266 GCF_053848885.1 Amedibacillus sp. YH-ame10 | reverse complement strand
ATCAGTAAGTCCTAAATCACTTTCAATATAGTCTCCATACTTAAGAATTGTGGAAAGTTTTAAATGCTTCACAACATTTTCAAAATAGTTTGTTATATTCTTAAGCTTTTTAAAATCAATACCTTTATAAGGAAGGTTCAAATCTTTTGCGATGCGATTTAAGTGTACATAGACATAACGATTGGCATGTAGATTATAAAATGATTCAACACTTTGTTGGACACAAGCAAAATCTGTTTTTAAATCAATTTTCTTTAAGGGAATTGCTTCTTGTAGTTTGCATGTAGTTGGAATTGCCACATCTCGTGAAATAAATTGGACCTTCATATGTTTTTCATCACTTACTTCAACGTACATAATATATGGAAGTTGTTTGCTCGCAATAATTAATGTATTGTTTACTTTTGCTTTTATAGGTAACATTGTATTAACTAGTAGTACGATACAAATGCCAAGTTTTTTAAGTTTCATAATCTTTCCTACTTTCTATAAGAGCACTCTAGGCGCTCGTTCGTACTTTAGTATAGCGTCCTAAGGATACATCTATGCGTACGTATTCTTTTTATATAAGGAAGCCTCGTATATAGTAAGGAAGCATCTTGTGTGATATGATAACTACATCGAATAAGAACATACTATACATAGAGGTGAATATCATGCAAAATAAAGTATATGAATTTGATGCACAGATTTTAAAGGTAGATGGAATTGATGGAGCTTATATTGAATTTCCATACGATGTGAAAGAAGAGTTTGGCAAGGGAAGAGTAAAGGTACACGCAACCTTTGATAACGAGCCTTATGATGGAAGTTTGGTGCGTATGAAAACAGAATGTCATATTATAGGAATACGTAAGGATATTCGTGCGAAGATTAACAAACAACCAGGTGATCAAGTACATGTGTGTATTCAAGAACGTGAATGAGCACCCTGTCACTTATAATAATCCAAAAAAATAAATCATGTGTCTTTAAAAGACAATAGAGAATATGATATGATAACCCTATAAAGGAGAACATTGCCTATGAAAAAAATAATTAAAGTAGATGGAATGATGTGTGAAGGTTGTGAAAGAAGAGTCAATAATGCCTTATCTTCTTTGGAAGGCGTATCATCTTGTAAGGCAAATGCCAAAGAGAATCAAGTGGTAATCGAATTTGATGAAAGCCTTGTGACAATTGAGGATATCAAGGAATCCATTGAAGAAATTGGATACGATGTCGTAGCGTAAGAGTTCTAATGTGAACTCTTTTTCTTTGCTACGTAGGAATTCTAGTGAAAATATGGTAAAATCTAGCTGTTATATAAGGAGTAAGAAAATGAAACTAGCCCATGTATTTGTGGAACACCCAATCATGCATTTAGATCACACGTTTACTTATCGTTGTGATGGTTTTGATGTGCAACGAGGGGTGCGTGTGATGGTACCTTTTAAAACCACCTTCATCATGGGATTTGTGAGTGATGTAAAAGAGGTAGATGAAAAAGAATTGGACTCCTATCCTTATGAATTAAAATATATAGAAAGTGTAGTTGATCAAGAACCATTGATCAATGAAGAACTTTTTCAATTGGGAGATTGGATGGCGAAACAATATGTTGCTCCTCGTATCAGTTGTTTCCAATGTATGTTACCAGCAAAATTAAAACCACGCTCTACTTCTGGCTCTATTAAAATGGAGGCATGGGTACGTTATATAAAAGATTGTGATAAGCTTACAAAAAAACAAGCAGATGTATTGATGCATATACGAGAAGATCAAGAAATGTTACGTTCTACCTATTATCAAATGTATAAGACACCAGGTAAGAAACTAATTGAGCTTGGTTGTGTGGAAGTATTTGAAAAAGAAGCGCAAGCTAGTTTAGGCTCTGTAGAAATAAATACAGAACGTGTTTGTTTAAGTGAAGAACAACGTATTTGTATAGAAGCGATTGAACAAGAAAAACATCATCAAGTATTTTTGTTACATGGGACTACGGGGAGTGGGAAAACAGAAGTTTTCTTGCGCCTAGCGCAACATGTAATGGAACAAGGAAAACAGGTATTAATTTTAGTTCCTGAAATATCATTAACACCTCAAATGGTAGGACGTGTAAAAAGTCGTTTTGGTGGAGATGTTGCGATTTATCACTCTGGTTTAAATGCACAAGAGAAATATGAACAATATCAACTAGTAAAACAACATCGTGTGCGTATTGTAGTAGGTACCCGTAGTGCCATCTTTATGCCATTTGATCAACTAGGTCTTATTATTATGGATGAAGAACATGATACAAGTTATAAACAAGATTCTACCCCACGTTATCATTGTCGAGACATTGTTCTTCATCGTGGTGTTGATCATGATGCGCTTGTTGTACTTGCTAGTGCCACTCCATCTTTAGAATCGTTCGCAAGAGCACATAAAAATATTTATCGTTTGTTGTCAATGCCTTCTCGCATCAATGGTAGTTTTCCTAAAGTAAAGATTGTGGAAATGCGTAAAGCCGTTGGAAATGGGGAAGATTATCTATTGTCCAATGCGCTTTTGGATGCGATTTATGAACGTTTACAAAAGAGGGAACAAATCATACTATTACTTAATAGAAGAGGGTATACACCCATTTTACGTTGTATAAGCTGTGGGTATGTACAAATGTGTCCACACTGTGATACTGCAATGTCTTATCATAAGGATGAGGGTGTTTTAAAATGCCATATTTGTGCCCATACGATGAAATTACCAAATCAGTGTCCTACTTGTGGGGCTTCTTCTTGGAGATATTTAGGAAGTGGAACACAGAAGTTAGAAGAACTAGTACAAATTAAATTTCCACAAGCAAAAATTATTCGTATGGATACAGACACAACAGGGAAAAAGAACGCACATGAAAATTATCTTCGAGATTTTGGAGAGAAAAAAGCTGACATTTTATTAGGAACACAAATGATTGCCAAGGGTTTAGACTTTGAAAATGTGACCTTGGTTGGTATTTTAAATGGTGATGCGATGTTGAATCGAAGTGATTATCGCAGTGCGGAATTAACGTATGATTTATTGGAACAAGCGAGTGGAAGAAGTGGGCGTGGAGATAAAGATGGTGAAGTTATCATCCAAGCATACGATGGTTCTCACTATGCTATTCAATGCGCTGCACAACATGACTATCTTCGTTTCTTTCAAAATGAAATGAACTATCGACATCTTGCCAATTATCCACCCTATACCTATTTAACTTCCTTTATGTTCTCTCATAAAGAGGAAGAATTGGCTAGAAAAGCAAGTCAAAAAGCACTAGAACTCTTGCAGAAGAAACAAGATATAAAAGTTCTAGGACCATCCATCTTGCATAAGATGCGCGATGAAACAAGAATCCGTATCCTCATAAAAGGTAAGAGCGAAACTCTTTTAGCGATATACGCAAAAGATGTGTACGATGGACACCTTTCAAGTAAACAAAAAGCAAGACTAGATATTGATTTAGCACCACTGATGTTAGAATAAAAGGAGATTTCCATGAAAATAAAAGAATGTATACCTTACTTAATCGCGTTTATCGCTTTGTTTGTAGGTGTATTTTATGATTATCAAATTACAGATGCATTGCATGAGAGTGTTCCTTTTGTAGGTCTTGTGTTTGAACGTATCGTTTTAATTCCAATTGAGGGAGTAGTCATGTTTACCATGTGTTTACTCTATCGAAAATATCATAAGCTTTGGATATTGATCTTGGCTTATGCAGGGGCATGGTATGTGATACAAGATAGCTTGCATTATTGGATGAATGTAAAAACTCCTTTGATGATGGGCGTTATTTTAGTTGCTTCACTTCTCTTAGTTGTGGTTTGTGTTTATATATTACGTAAGGTAAGTGATGATTGGGTAAATCGACATATCAACTTTTTTGTCTTTTATACAGCGGTATTGTTGAGTGCGGTGATTCTTACTTCCTGTATCAAACATTTTTGGGGAAGAATTCGTTATCGCGATATCGAAGAACTCTCACAGTTTTGTGTATGGTATAAACCTTGTGGACTCATTGGAAATCGGTCTTTTCCAAGTGGGCACATCACCGCAATGACGACCATCTTATGTATTTTACAATGGAAACAACATCATTTTGAAAAAGTATCCATTCTACGCTATGTGTTTGTGGGCGCCTTGATTCTTATTATGGGAGTGTCACGCATGATTATGGGAGCTCATTTCCTAAGTGATTTAGCTGCAGGTTTCCTAATTACATATACGTGTTATTTGGTGATACGTAACCTATTTATAAGGAGGGGAAAACTATGAATGCAAGATTACTCGCTTTTCGTATGTTAAAGGAAATATGTTTAGAAAAGAAATATAGCAATCTTTTATTACGTAAAGAACTTGGACAAGTGGATGTAAAAGATAGAGGGTTTGTTACACAAATTGTCTATGGAACATTACAAAATTATCGTTTATGTCGTTATCAATGGACACCTTTTGTGAAGAAGATGCCAACCGAAGAGACAGCCGTTTTATTGGATATGAGTGTGTACCAATTGTTTTATATGGATAAGGTACCTGCCTATGCCATTATCAATGAAGCTGTGAATATTACAAAGAAAGATTTGCGTGAAGGGTATGCAAACTTAGTGAATGCAATCTTACATAATGTAGAGCGTGCGAAAGAAAGAGAAGTAAGTGGAAGTAAAGAAGAAGTATTAGCAATTAAAACGTCCCATCCGGATTGGATTGTAAAGATGTGGATTGCACAATATGGCTATGATGTAGCAGAAGCTATTTGTTATGCGAATCTAGAAACAAAACCAAATGCAGTACGTGTGAACACCTATAAGACAGTGAAAGCAGATATCTTAAAGGAGAGCGACGAATTTGTTGAAGGGAAATTGAGTGAGGATGCTTTGTGGTACACAGGGAATCAATTGATTTATTCTTCCTATTATGAACAAGGACTTCTTTCGATTCAAGATGAAGCAAGTCAAATGGTCGCAAGAATTCTAGATCCTCATCCCAAAGAGAGTATCTTGGATGTGTGTAGTGCACCTGGTACAAAGTCTTGTCATATGGCAGAACTTATGAAAAATGAAGGGCGAATTGTATGTGGAGATATTCATCCACATCGTGTGGAATTGATTGGGCAAGGAGCATCTCGTTTGGGGTTGACAATCATCGAGGCAAGGACGATGGATGCTTGTACACTAAGTGAACTAGAAGGAGAAAAGTTTGATCGTGTTCTATGCGATGTTCCTTGTAGTGGGTATGGTGTTTTAGCAAGAAAAAGCGATATCAAATATCATATGGTAAGCGAAGATATGGATACTCTTATTCCGCTTCAAAAACAAATTTTGGAAACGAGTAGTTTTCATGTGAAGGATGGTGGAATTTTAGTATACTCAACGTGTACCTTAAATAAGAAAGAAAATGAAAAACAAGTAGAAAACTTTTTAAAGAATCATGGGGAATTTGAATTGTTAGAACAAAAGACCATTTATCCTTTTGAATATGAAAGTGATGGGTTCTTTATCGCAAAGATGAAAAAAGTATAAGGTAGTAATGCTGGGAGGCAGTATATGATTCATGATGGATTGAAAGAGAAATATAATGTTTTGATTGCTTATGAACGGAAGTTTCGTTTGAAACATTATAATGACGGGAACTATCAACAACAATATTTTTATTTAAACGAACAAGGTGCTAGTATTTGTTCATCTAGTACCTTTTGTCGTATGGAAAAAAATGAACTTCTCGTAGAAGAAAACCTCTACGCATTTGCGGCAACAAAATTGGGGAAGAAAGTTGCATATTTACCAAGAATAGATCAATTGTTACAGGATACCATACAACGTATATATACATGTATGGAACGTTTGGAAGAAACAACTGCAGCCAATGTGATTCAAAGTGTGTTGCCAAAATTAGAATCATGTAAAGATGTGTTATATTACGAAGAATATGTATGGCAATTTGAAATGATGAGAGATTATTTTTCTTCTTCAAAAACGATGGACGAATTGCAGTTTCAACGGATTTGTCATACCTTTCAGATATATCCATCAAACTATCAAGATATTTTAATGCGCTTTGCGTATCTTTATAGTAATATTCAAGAGATGAGTAAGAAGGAAATGATCTTACAATTATATGACTTTAAAAAGTCAAAGTTCCTTTGTAATCAAATTTGTTGTGTACAAATTGAATGTTTGCAAAAGGACCACTATCAAGCCTTATTACGGTGTCAATCATTAGAGGAACCTTTGTTAAAGACTAAGAATTATGGACAATTATTGACGCTTTATATTCATATGTTTTATTTGTTGGCATATATGGATAAGAAGGCTTCTATTCATTATATAGAAACTGCTTTAGGACTTGCGGTGGAACATGATTATTATAAGAATCGTTTATTTATGTTGTATATCAATGTAGGTTCTACCTATCTGTTGTTGAAGGAATATGAGAAAAGTATTGAGAATTTAAAGAAGTGTTGTGAACTTACGGATAATATGAAGATGAGAAACTATTTGTGCATATGTCATTGTTATCGTATGTTACATATGGAAATACCACAAGAATATAAAACTTGTCCGGCAGAGTTTGGGGATGCTATAGACCAAAGTGTATATGCATACTTTCAATCCGTAGATGATCGTAAAGGGGAACAAAACAAACGTTTCATTCTTCATAAGGTAGTGAAGAAACTACAAAAGAGCGATGATTTATATTTTCGTATATTAAAAGATGAACTTCATTTATTGGCAATTAAAACCAATCGCTTTAAGGACTATGTGAACTTTGTAGATGAGTATGGTTTATAAAAGGGGTTGAATTGTAAAAAAAAACAGAAAAACGTCGTTTAAGTTTATGTTTTTTTAAGATTTTTTCCGAACATTAAGTTATGATTGCGTAAATGATATGATTATGGTAATTTTATAATGTTGGAGGAAGATATGATGAAAAACTTGTTATTCTTACCTATTTTATGTTTGGCATTTACACTAGCTACAGCTACTGTGACTCCTAATGGGCCAATCGTAACACCTTATGGTGGTGGAGGACTTGTAGATTTCTAATTTAGAAACTGCCAGTTGATAGAAAAATCAAAAAAACATACAGAAGGAAGTCTTTCAGGGACTTCTTTTTGTTTTATATCTGAATCTTTTCTTAATTTGTGTATAACTGTTTGTTTGGGTGGGGGTTCTGTGATAAAATAAAGTACGGTGATACAATGAAAAGTTTATATGATTTTAATTACGATGAAATGGGCGAGATGGCTCTAGAACATGGTTGGAAAAAGTTTCGCGGACATCAAATATTTCAATGGCTTTACCGTAAAAGAGTAAGTGCGATTGACGATATGAGTGATTTGTCTTTAGAGACTAGAAATGTTTTAAAAGAAAACTACGAGTTAACTTCTCTAGAACTGCGAGATAAGCAAGTTTCCAGTGATGGGACAACAAAGTATTTGTTTGCCTTATCCGATGGATCTTTGATTGAAAGTGTTTTGATGCAGTTTGATTATGGGAAGAGTATATGTGTAACATCACAGGTTGGATGTAATATGGCTTGTGCTTTTTGTGCAAGTGGTTTAACAAAGAAAAAACGAGATTTAACAAGTGGAGAAATGGTCTCACAAGTTTTGTATGTGCAACGTGATTTAGATGCGCAACAAGAACGCTTAAGTCACATCGTTGTGATGGGGACAGGAGAGCCATTTGATAACTATGAACATTTGATGAATTTCTTAAGTACTGTAAATCATGATCGTGGGCTTGGTATTGGAGCGCGTCATATTACCATTTCTACTTGTGGAGTAGTACCTAAAATATATGATTTTGCGAAAGAACATACACAGTATAATTTGGCAATTTCACTTCATGCCCCAAATGATAAATTAAGAGATTCTTTAATGCCAGTGAATAAGGCATATCCTTTAGAAGAACTCATGCAGGCAATACGCTTTTATGCAAGTGAGAATAATCGAAGATTAACGTTTGAATATATTTTATTAAGAGGCGTAAATGATCATAAAGAGCACGTGAATCAGTTGGCGAAACTTTTACACGGATTAAATGCGTATGTAAATTTGATACCATATAATGCAGTGGATGAAAATGGATTCCAGGGTGTTTGTTATGAGGATGCGATGGTGTTCTATGACGCACTTATGAAACGTGGCATTCGTTGTACAATACGTAAGGAACATGGTGCAGATATTGATGCGGCATGTGGTCAGCTTAGAGTAAAACATATTAGAAAAGAAAATGTGTGAGGTGATGAACTTGAACTGTTATGGAAAGAGCCATGTAGGGCTTAAAAGAAGCGAAAATCAGGATAGCTTTTTATTGATTGAGAAAGAACATCAAACTCTAGCGATTGTTTGTGATGGAATTGGTGGAGGAAATGCTGGAGATGTTGCAAGTCGTATGGCAACCGCGCATTTGAAAGATCGATTTGAAAAAACAGAAGTCGTAGAAAGTGATATCGAAGTAAAACATTGGCTAGAAAAAGTGATACAAGAAGCGAATGATTTGATTTTCACGCAGTCTACAAAAAAAATTGAACAAAAAGGAATGGGAACGACCCTTGTAGGTGTTTTAGTATGCGAACAAGCGACCTATATCTTTAATGTTGGAGATTCTCGTACGTATGGATTATATGAAGATGATTTCCTTTGTTTAACAGAAGATCATACATATGTTGCGGGATTGTTAAAACGTGGAGAAGTGAGTGAAGAGGAAGCCATGAAGCATCCAAATCGTAACGTCTTGACCAATGCTTTAGGTATTTGGGACAATGTGCAAATTGATATCAATAAGATTCAAAACGATTACCAATCATTGTTGGTATGTAGTGATGGATTGCATGGATATGTAAGTGAAGATACGATACGTTTTATTTTGGATTCAAAAAATCATAGTACACAAGAAAAAGTAGAAGTATTGGTGCAAGATGCACTAGATGCAGGAGGCTATGATAATATTACGGTTATCATTTTAGAAAAGGATGGGGTACAGCATGGATAAAATGATTGCGGAACGCTATATGCTGGTATCTTCTCTTGGTGAGGGAGGAATGGCAGATGTATATTTAGCGATCGATACCATACTAAATAGAGAAGTGGCTGTAAAGATATTACGTGGTGAATTAAGTAAGGATCCGGTGACTCTTTTACGCTTTCAAAGAGAAGCAAATGCAGTTAGTAAGTTGAATCATCCCAATGTTGTAGATGTATATGATGTTGGAGAATATGAAGGACGTCACTATATCATTATGGAATATATACGTGGACGTACATTGAAACAATTAATTTCTCAGCGTGGGGCATTGCATAAAGAGGAAGCTATCAACATTATGATGCAACTGACGAGTGCAGTAGAACATGCGCATGAAAATAATATTATTCATCGTGATATCAAACCACAAAACGTGTTGGTAAAAGATGATGGAACAGTTAAGATAACAGATTTTGGAATTGCGTTAGCGCATGATACAGTACAATTGACACAAAGTGATGCAGTTTTAGGAAGTGCTCATTATTTGGCACCAGAGACTACACGTGGTGAAGTACCAACCAATCAAGTAGATATTTATGCGTTAGGTGTAGTTTTGTATGAGTTGTTAACGGGTAATGTACCATTTCATGGAGAAAACCCTGTACAAATTGCGATGAAACATTTACGCGAAGAAATTCCAAGTGTAAAAGAGTTTAATCCAACACTTCCTCAATCAGTAGAAAACATTATCATTAAGGCAACTGTGAAGAACCGTAAACTACGTTATCATAGTGCACTTGATATGTTGCATGATTTACAAAATTGTTTAAAACCAGAATATGCAAATATTGAACGATTGAGATTTCCAGAAGAGGAAGACCCAACGGTTGTGATGAATCAATCTAAAGATATACCACAGACAAAAGCACGAAAAGAAAAAGTGATACCAATCAAGGAACAACAATTAGATGAGAAAAAGAATAAGAAACTTAATAAATTGTTAGTAGGAGGAATTGTTGCGATTTGTGCGATTGTAGTGGGAGCGTTTATATTTTTATCGATGAACCATGAAAAGAAAATAACAATGCCAACGATATCCTCTTCACAAACCCAAGAGGAAGCTCAACAAACTCTAATTAATGCAGGGTTTAAAAAAGAAAACATAAAAATAGAAAAGAAGTTATCGGATAATATTCAAGAGGGTCATGCAATATCTGTATCTCCAGCGATTGGAGAAAAAACAGGAGAATCTTCAGAAATAACATTGACGATTTCAAGAGGCACCTATTTTGTGTTGGAAGATTATAAAAATCAAGCACTTAGTGATATACAAAGTAAACTAGAAGAAGAAATGCCGAAGCTAAAATTAGAAATTACAAAGAAACAAATGGCAGGTGTTCTATCAGGTAGAATACTATCACAGAGTGGAATCGATGTTGGAGAAAAACTAGATCCAGAAAAATCTTACACTTTAAAAGTTACCGTATCCGATTATATGCAATTTAAAATTGAAAATATTGTAGGGCTTACAGTGGATAAGGCAATTGAAACAATCAAAGAAAAAACAGGAGTAGAGCCAGTGTTAATACAATTGGACATCCACGATTTACCAGAAGAAGAACAAGGTACGACAAAGACAGGAGTTGTTGTGGAAGTGAATCCAGCCGAAGGTACATGGTACACACAGGATGGAGAAAGCACAATCACAATCAAGTACTACTAATATGGAGAAAGCAAGAATCATTAAGATAGTATCCAATCGTTATGAAGTTTTAAATGAAAGAAAAGAGCGTATCCTATGTGTCGCTATGGGAAAGCTACGTCAAAAAAAGTCTCCTGTTGTAGGTGATTTTGTTGAGATTGAACAATTTGATGATCAGTGCGGAATTCAAAAGATTCTTCCACGTAAAAATGAATTGATTCGTCCTAGTATTGCGAATGTAGACCAAGCCATTATTGTAATGTCTGCCAAAGATCCAGATTTTTCTACGACCTTAATTGATCGTCTTATCTTCTTGATTACATATGCGGATATCAAGCCCGTATTATGTATTACAAAGTTGGACTTGATTGAACAAGATGATCCCATTTATGAAGAAATCGCTGAATATAAACGTAGTGGATATGAAGTTTACTTAAGTGGAAAAGGGTATGCAAGCGATGCATTAGTAAATGCTTTAAAAGATAAAATAAGTGTATTAACTGGACAGAGTGGAGCAGGGAAAAGTTCCTTATTAAATCGCATTGATCCTAACTTTCATCTTCGTACGCAAGAAATCAGCAAGGCACTTGGTCGAGGAAAACATACGACAAGACATTGTGAATTGCATGCGATTGCCGGAGGATGGGTAGGTGATACTCCAGGATTTTCATCCATGGATTTTGAACATATGGAAATCGAAGCACTTGCACAAAGCATTCCAGACTTTAGGGAATATCAAGGACAATGTCGCTTCAATAACTGTATCCATGAATCAGAACCAAATTGTAAAATACGCGAGAAAGTGGATGAGGGATCCATATCAAAAACGCGCTATGAACATTATTTAGAAATTGTTACTATGATTAAACAACGTAAAATAAAATATTAAGGAGGAAAACAGAATGAAAGAAGTAGTAATTGCGCCATCGATCCTTTCTTTAGATTATGCTAGAGTGAGTGAACAATTAAAGGAATTAAATGAAAGTAATGCAAAGTGGATGCACTTTGATGTCATGGATGGACATTTCGTGCCAAATCTAACGTTTGGACCTGATTTATTAAAAGGGTTCAAGAAGGCAGTGGATATGGTCATGGATGTACATATTATGGTAAGCGATCCTAAATTCTTTGCGGATGTATTCGCAAAGGCTGGAGCGGATATCATTACCTTTCACGTAGAGGCACTTAATGATATAGATGAATGTATTGCCTTATGTCGTCATATTCGTTCCATGGGTGTAAAAGCAGGGGTATCTGTAAAACCAAAGACAGGGGTAGAAGCGTTACTTCCTCACTTACATGAAATGGATTTGGTTTTGATTATGTCTGTAGAACCAGGGTTTGGTGGACAATCCTTTATGGAAGATACACTTGATAAAGTACGCATATTGCGTGAGAACATAGAAGCTCAACACTTGGATACACGAATTGAAATCGATGGTGGAATCAACGAAGAAACTGGACGCAAAGCTATTCTAGCGGGTTGTGATGCATTGGTTGCGGGAAGCTATGTCTTCAAACAAAACATTGCACAAGCAGTAGACTCCTTGTTATGCGTAAAATAATATTAGTTGCGGGCATGAGTGATACACTTAGCTATGATGAAACTTACGATTATATCGGTGTAGATCATGGTGCCTTTGTATGCATGGAATTAGGGATTCCATTAGTGGCAGCTATCGGAGATTTTGATAGTATCAGTGAAGAAGTATACCAACAATTAGTAACGTATACAAATGTTGAAAAACTACCTGCACAAAAAAATGAAACCGATAGTGAAGAAGCGATTCATTACGCAATGAAGCTTGGATATGAAGAAATTATCTTATATGGTGGATTGGGTGGTCGTATCGATCATGAACTTGCGAACTTGCATTTGATGATACATCGACGTTTGCCAATTACTCTTATGGATAAAAACAACATTCTAAAAGTACTGTTGCCTGGTGAATATACAATACAAAAGGAACATAAGTATTTATCCTTTTTAGCACTAGAGGAAAGCTGTATAAGCGAAACAGGAGTAGCGTATCCTCTTTATGAGCAGAAGTTAGTACCTTCTGATATCTACTCTATTTCCAATGAGTTTGAAGGAGAAGAAGCCCATATCATTTTACATTATGGACGTATGTTGATGATGCAAAGTGATGATAATACATGCACAGGATGTTAAGTTCTGTGTATTTTTTTTGCGAATTTATGAAAATAATTTCGTCTTTCTTATATAGAAATCGTTAAACAGTATGAAGGGAGGAACTTGTGTGAAAAAAACAGCAACACTTGCTGAAGATGAAATAGAACAGATGATTCATGAGAATTATCCAAAGATATATGCATATGTCTACCGTAGAATCTTACATACTTCTTTGGCAAAAGATATTACACAGGAGACTTTCTATCATTTTTTCGCAAATGTAGAAAAATACGAAGAACGTGGAAAACTACTACCTTATTTATATCGTATTTCGGCGCATCTAATCTTTGATTATACAAAATCAAGAAAGATTACAGAAGAACTGAAAGAAGAACTCCTAGTGGATCATCAAAATGATGTAAAATATGTAATTCAAAGCAATGAAGAAAAGCATATCTTACGCAAATGGATCAAAGAACTTCCCCAGCACTTACAAGAGGTGATTGTATTACGTTTTGATGAAGATTTAAAATTTAAAGACATTTCTTTGATTACAAACGTAAATGTATCAACAGTTAAATCAAGGGTGAAATTGGCCATCCACTTATTACAAGAAAAAGCTCGAAAGGAGGGCTGGAAATGAAAGAAGAATGGATAACATTAGAAAACATTGAAATTCCAGAAATATCAACGCAGGACATTTTGGAAACGATACAATATTCTCAAAAAATTATAAAGCGAAATCGGTTCAAAAAAGAAACAAAATTCTATAAAACGTTCCTAGATGTATTTCGACTACAAGCTTGGAAACTCTTTGTAATAGAAAGTGTGCTGGTTGTTTGTATTTTAATAGCTGCTTGGATGCACATAAAGCTTTCACTACAAAGTAATACACTCGCCTTATTGATGCTCTTTGCGACGATACTTTCAAGTGTGATCGCTGTTGAGTTTCTTTCAAGTGATTTCTTCGGTATGCAAGAAGTAGAGTGTGCATGTGGAATAGCATTTGAACGTTTACTACTTTGGAAGATGCTATTATTAACGTTGGTTTCGATTGCAGGAATACTTGTTGTTTCGTTATATTTATCTTTCTATAGTGAGTATAATTTTTGGGTATTAATGAGCGGTGGTTGTGTTCCTTTCTTTTTTATCAATGCCCTTATTCTGCACTTTTTTAAACATCATCATGTGATGAATATTTTTGTTGTTTTATATGCATTTTTGCTTTCCCTTTCATTTCTTATGGAAAGCACAAATATCGCTGAATATATTGCTAGTTTTTTAGAGCGCTGGGGAGTATTTACGTTAACACTTATCATTCTCTACTGGGTTATCACTATATTTCACAAACGATATCGAAGGGATGAACTATGAAACTCGTATTATATTATGAAATAAAAAAGCTTTTGTATTCTTGGAAACGTTGTGCTTTACTTGGCATTGTTATCTTGAGTCCATTTGTTCAAGTTCTTGTTGTTGAGTGGATGGATCAAAGAAATGTAATATACAACGAAAATTCATCAATAAGCGTTCAACAACAAAAAGAGGAGATGGACACTTTACGCAAAGATATTGCTGGAAGTGTAACTCCCACCTATATAGAAAAAAGAAAACAAGAATTGAATGCCTTACAAGAAGAAAGTGTAGATGTCAATGATATTCACTATCAAACAATTCACCATGCGTACTATGATACCTTTAATTACTACAATTTTAGGCAAGGTATTTTATATTCTAAGGATGCACCCGATGTAGTGAAACAAGATATTCTCAATCATACACCCCAATATGGACCATATGAGGGATGGCTTGATCGAATGGAAATCTATAAAAACAGTGCTTTATGTTACCTGGTGGTTTGTGTGTTGTTGTTTGGAAATTTGTTTAATCAAGAACATGCGGTAGGTATTATGGATTTGTTGAAAAGTTCAAAGCTAGGCAAACGACAACTTGCGTGGGCGAAAATACTTTCCACATGGATCATTACGATTATCATGGGACTATTGATGTATGGAGTGCTAGAGGTTTCCTCACAGATCTTTCTAGATCTTTCTGGAAGTGATACAACCATTTTGATGTTTGAAAATGCTTTCCAAATCTATAATTTTTCGCAAATCAATATGCAAGCTTTTCTATTGACGATGATTGCGGGATTAGGGTGTTCCTCGCTTTCTCTTTTCACCTCCACATTGTTTCAAAAGCCACTGCATTCCCTGATGATTGCTGGTTGTATCTTTATCATTCCACAGTATATTGCAATTGAAATACAAGGGTTCTCACTCACACAATTGTTTCCTTCTGTATTTGTACAGTTTCAAGGACGTATACAAATCATGAGTAGCCCATGGCTTGTATTTCCAAATAACTATGCTGTTTCTAGGACGGTAGGTCTCACTTGTATTTGGGGTGTTCTATGCGTTATCTTGACTCTATTAACGTGGTATTTACATTGTAGAAAAAAACAGAATTTCATAAGAAAGAAGGGTATATCATGAACTTATCTATACGTGATCTTACAAAACGATATGGCTCCCTAACGGCAGTCAATCATATGAATGTGGAATTACATTCTGGCATCATTGGTCTTTTAGGGGCAAATGGTAGTGGGAAAACGACCTTATTAAGAATGTTGGTAGATGTACTACCAGCAGATGAAGGGACGATTTTATACGATGATTTAGAAATTAGCAAACATCGTGAAAAGTATCTATCAGAAGTTGGCTATTTACCTCAGGAAATAGGAATGTATCCTAGTTTTAAAGTGGAAGAATTTCTACAATATATGGGGGCCATAAAAGGGTTGTCCAAAGACTATACAAAGCAAAGAATCAATGAACTATTACCTCTTGTACATTTAGATAAGGTACGTAAGAAAAGAATAAAAACATTATCGGGTGGAATGAAACAACGTCTTGGCATTGCCCAAGCTCTATTGAACGATCCTAACATACTCATACTAGATGAACCAACAGCAGGCTTAGATCCCAAAGAGCGAAATCAATTTTCTAGAATGTTATCTCAAATTGCTGTAGATAAAATCATTTTGTTATCAACACATATTGTATCTGATGTAGAAAGTATTGCACATCAAATCATGATTATGAAACAAGGGGATTTGATTGCTTATGATACAAGTGAACATCTTTTAGAAGCGATTCGTGGAAAAGTAAAAGAAATCACATTGCCGCGTAGTGAGGCAAACAAACTTTCAAAGTACTGTCTTATTTGTAGTCAAAAGGAAAGCGCTGATGAAATTTGTTTACGCCTTATTGATGAACATAATAAAGTGGAGGCAAATGTTGTGGAAGAGACACTAAACGATCTTTACTTATACTACTTTGAGGAGGAGACAGAATGAAACTCTTTCAATTAGAGTGTAAAAAAATATTATCTTCCAGATTAAATCTAATACTATTAGTCTTATTTACAGTTCTATCTATTTTCTTTTTTCAAAGCAATTTAGAAACAAATACTTCTTATACACATGCGGATGGATCGCTAATGAGTGAAAAAGAAGTTGCACAATACATTGATGAAGAAAAACAAAAGTGGACAGGCGCTATGGATGAGGAGTGGTACAAAAAACTAGAAAAAGAGTATCTTATAGCTGACCGCCGTATGGAGGAGCAAATTTATGATTTTAAAAAAATAGAAAATACCTATGGAACTGATTGGTACGAGGATTATAAATCTAATGGAAGTAAGTATGTATCGGAGGATGCGCCTAAAGCTGAAAAAGAAGGAAGGAGAGTTTTATTCTATAATGATAATATTACACATACAAAAGAATCTCTTAAGGATAATGTAATCTATAGCATTTATATGAATTATGCGGAAACAATGGTAGTGAAAAAGCCTTGGAATTATAAAGATGGTATCGATGGAGCATTGTATTCTATGTATGATAATTCAAAAACACCTTCTTTCATTTATCCAAGATTGGTATATTCCAAGAGTGAGCTTTTGTTCATGAAAGATGTGATGAACAATAAAGGTACTTTCCATTATGGAAATAGTAAAGAGTGGCTGAATATCATTGAAACTATCGCAATGACTGGTTTGTTATTGTTGATTTGGATGGTTTTTATCGCAAGTGATATACTCAATAAAGAACGTAAAAAAAATATGTTGGAAGTATTATCTAGTTGTCCAAAAGGAAAAACAAACTTGTTTTTCTCAAAGGTTGCGGCAGTTATCGCGTGTGGAATGATTGGAATCGCAGTTATGGTGGGAGCATTTATGGTATACGCAGGACTAGGTGGTTATATAGGGGACGCTATGGTAAATATGACGGAAGGAAAATATGCAATTTGTCTATTTACATATGGAGAGGCGTTTTGTATATCTATATTTTATCTTATGATAGGAGTCATTATTGTTGGAACAATAGGAGTTGTAGTATCTACTTATATAAAATCTAGTTATCGCAGTTTAGCGGTTCTATTCCTACTAATATTTGTGCCTAGTTTTATAAGCTCGTATCTTTTCCCTTTTGATATTTATCTTCCAATAGAGCTTATGAAGGCAGGAGATATGACAATATATGATCCAATAACAACCTTGTTTTCAACGGTTGCATATACATGGATTGTATTACCAATGGTATGGTTTCCAATATGTGGAGTGATGCTGTATATTACATGTAAAACATATAAGAACAGGAAATATAGATGCATATCATAATTGTAAACAAATGGTTTTGTATCAATAAAAAACGAAAAAAAGAGGAAGTTTTAGTTCCTCTTTTTCAAATTCTTATTTTCCTAAATATGATTTTATTCTATCTCTTTCAGATTTGATGGAATCTAAATCAGGGCTAGGTCTCAATAATTCGCTTGCTATTAATTGTGCTGACATGCCTAACATAGTTGTATTGTGATCATCTCCAGTGAAACGTGAAGCCAAATCATCTGCTTTTTCTGATGCAACTGTTGCGGTTTCATCTCCTGTAATATAATCTTCAACCAATTCCAATAAATTTTCTCCTGCTTTGTAAGTGTCCTCGGACATTCCTTCTGGGATACTGCTTTCTCCTCCACCTCCACATGCTGTAAGTGAGATGCATAAGAATGCCATACATAATACTAATAGAATTTTTTTCATAAAATTTCCCCTTTTCCTTATACATTTATATTATCATAGGAATCTATGAAACACAATTATGTTTCATAATATTTCTGCTTTTCGTAGTGTTGATACGATAGATTGTGTGAATGAAATCCGTTGGGTATCTTATGAACGCACAAGTGATAAATATATGAAAGCTTGTATAATGCTGTACATTCAATCTATCATGACCATATTTGTAATCTTGTGAATTTATCTATAAGGAATAACAAGTGGAAAGATATGATAAACTTAGAGATACTTTTTCTCATGTATTGCATAAAGATGTAGTATAATTAAAATAATATAAGCAAAGAAATCACAAGGAAGGTGAATGATATGATACATTTAATATTAGAAGATCATTCTGTTATTGAGATAAACAAAGGAGATTCACTTTTTTCTGTTGTACAAAAGCGTGCAGATGCTCAACATATTTATGCCATAATTTTGAATGGCAAACTGCATGATCTTAATTACCAAATAAAAAATGGTGGAACACTACAGTTTGTATATGATACAAGTGAAACAGGGCGTCTTATTTATGAAAGGACACTGAGTTTTCTATTGATTGCGGCTGTTTATGAACTCGATAAAGATGCAATTGTACATGTAGAACATTCCTTATCTGATGGACAATATTGTGAAATTGAAAAGGATGGTTTTTTAACGCCGAAAGATGTTCGTAATATAGAACAAAAGATGAAAGAAATCATCAAACGAAAAGAAGTGATTTTTAGAAATGTTGTATCTACTCAAGATGCGGTCACATTGTTTTGCGCAAAGGGTATGAAGGATAAAGCACAGTTATTAAAAAATCGAAAAAGTAAATCTAGCAGTATTTATACGTTATGTGGATATGAAGATTACTTTTATGGGATCATGTTACCAGATACTTCTTATATACAGCATTTTTCAATTCGTTATTATGCTCCAGGACTATGGATTTCTCCAAGTGATACATTTAAAAATCAAACGAAATTATTCCAAGTTTTTCAAGAATATGAAGAATGGGGAAAACTCATTGGTGTATCCAATGTATCTTCGTTAAATCAAAATATCATAGATGGAAAAATGGATGATATGGTACTCATGAGTGAAACCATGGTGGAAAAGAAGCTAAGTGAGTTGGCAAGTAACATTGTTACCCAACACGCTCATACCAAATTTATTTTGATCGCAGGTCCTAGTTCGGCAGGGAAAACGTCCTTTGCGAATCGTTTGTCCATTCATTTAAAAATATTAGGAAAGAATCCAGTTGCGATTTCTATGGATAACTATTATCGAAATCGTGAAGATTGTCCAAAACTTGCGGATGGAAGTTATGATTTTGAAAGTTTAGAAGCTTTGGATTTAACCTTGTTCAATGAAACGATGTTAAAGTTGCTTCATAAACAACCTGTGAAATTACCAGTATTTAATTTTATGACTGGTATGAGGGAATGGCAATCTCATGAAATTGTACTTCAAGAAGATGATATCCTCATAATAGAAGGAATTCATGGCTTAAATCCACAAACATCTGCGTATCTACCAGAAGATGCGAAATTTAAAATTTATATCAATGCACTTACGCACCTAAACTTAGATGAGCATAATCGTATACCTACGAGTGATTATCGTTTGATTCGAAGAATCGCAAGAGATTATCGTACACGTACTTGGAGTGCACAATCTACCATTCATTTTTGGAAAAATGTAAAACATGGAGAAGATACGTATATTTATCCATATCAAGAGGAAGCCGATGTCATCTTTAATACATCTATGATTTATGAGCTATCTATTCTAAAGAAGACAGTTGTACCATTACTAGCGCAAGTAAAACCAGAAGAAGTTGAATATCTAGAAGCGAATCGACTAAATAAATTCTTGGAATACTTTGTGGAAGGAGAAGAAGGTGCGATACCACGTCATTCCATCCTTGCGGAATTTATTGGTAATAGCATTTTTGATGTTTCATAAATGAAAAGAACTACCATCTACACATTTGTGTACATCGTAGTTCTTTTGTTTAATCTTCTAATATTGGTTCTATAAAATCCTTAATCAATGCGATGCGATCTTTAGCATCTTTCACGAATAGAGAGGAACTACAAACAATTAGATTCTTCTTTGTATTATAGTAAATAATGTTTCCTCCATCTCCCATTGCCGCATAAGATTGATCATCTAGGATCCACCATAAATACCCATAGGCAAGATTCATTTCTTGGTAACGGTTGTGTTCTTTTGTGCATTCCTTTATCCATGAAGAGGATACCAGCTGTTGTTGGTTCCATACACCGCCTTGTAAGAAGAGTTGGGCTATCTTTGCCATATCCTTTAGCCGAAGTGTTAACCCCCAACCACCGCTCTGTAAACCACAAGAGTCCACAACCCATCCACTGATATTGGTAGCTTTATTAAATTCCATCTGTTCTTTCGCATTTTTTAAGACTATGCTTTTCTCAACGATGATTCCCAAAGGATCAAACAAATATTTCTTCGCAAACGAAAGAACACTTTGTCCAGTTGCTTGTACAAGGATTGCACTTAGAATATCTGGACCAATTAAAGGTGTATAACGAAACTCTCCAATAGTACCATTTCCTCCCAATCTATCCAGAGCGAACTTTGCCCAATCCTTACTCATAAAGTAACGTATGTACGTAAGAGGATTGTCTTTATATGAATAAGGGGCAGACATTGATAATACATCTTTTATAGTGATGTTTTGTATGGTGTGTTCTTGTTTCTTTACCTTATAATCAGGAAAGAACTCCAACACCAATTGATCGACACTTTGAATGAGTTTTAAATCGATCGCAATCCCAAACAAAATAGATAAAACACTTTTTGATACAGAGTACACATGAATGAAACTATTCTCATCACATCCATTAAAATACTTCTCGTACACCATATTGTTATCTTTCATAAGGACAATACCAGCCATATTGTCATACTCCTGAGCAATCCTTTGTTCTAATTCTAGTTGTTTTTCTTTTTCCATGTTGTATACTCCTTTATCTTTTAGATAGTTTTTTTACAGGATAATAAACTTCCGTGACAAGCTCATGTTCATCAGTAATAGAAGAAGGATCATTCACATAGACTTCGAATAAAGGTCCATTGTTTATGTATCCTTCTTTTTCTGCCCATTCTTGATGCTTTGCGTAAATAGAAGGAAGCTGTGTATAAGAACCATGTAGTTTTGTATAAAGACACAGTCCAGGTTTAAAATCCCTTGTCCCAGTAACACATTCTCTAATAGGAACAGCGAATTCAATATCCAATCCATGTACATCAAATTCAGCACTATGAAAAAGAACCATTGGTGGAGCTATTATTGTTAGCAACTCATCGCTAATCTTTTGAAAGAGCCTATAGAAACATGTTTTATATTCATCTTCAAAGTCACTTTGATGAACACACTTTCGAATATATAATATATTCATCATAGGTACATCTAGAAGTTTGACATCAATGTCTTCATAATAAGACATCATGTTTTTTCCTTCCTTTAAGTTCGTGATATCTTGATTTAACTGTGCTAGCGATTCCGTAGATGCTAACAAATGCTTTTCCATTTCCTTTTTCTTTCGCATGAGTTCTATTTGTAAATAATCATCATAAGCTTCCTCTGTCTTTAAAATATTCTTAATTTCATCAAGCGAGAAACTATACGACTTTAAACGATTGATAAACAACATGGTATGTAATTGGTCAATGGTATAGTAACGATACCCATTATTTGGGTCAATAACTCCTGGTAATATCAAACCTATTTCTGCATAATAACGAAGCGTCTTAGTAGATACTTTACATATATTTGAAAATTCTCCTATAGATAACATGGTTTCCTCCTGTTTATTTATCCTGTGTCTTTATGTTACACCTTGCCGTAAGGGAAAAGTCAAGGTACAACAAGAAAGGAATAGTGTACTCTTATAGAGCATAACATGATTAAAAATAGAATACAAAAAAACCTATACACATAGGGCATAGGTATAAAAAAAACAGGTTTCCCTGTTCATTCACTCATTAGATAGCGTTTTTGTTTTTTAATGTTTTTAACGCGCGAGCACTGATACGGATCGTTTGAGGTTTTCCATCAACGATAACTTTAACTTTTTGCAAGTTTACATTCCAGTTACGACGAGTAGCACGCATAGAGTGAGAGCGTTTGTTACCAGATAAAGGACCTTTACCTGTAATTGCACAGACTTTTGACATACCGTTACCTCCTTCCGTACAATACACATTTATTAAAACACGATTTGCTAGATTAGTATACCATTTTGTATATAAAAAAGCAAGGCTATTTTTTATTTTTATATTTGCAAATTTTCTTTGATGAAAATGTATGAAAATCTTAAGATTTGAAAGCCCCTTAAAAATTGAAACAAAAGTGCTTTTCTTATATAATGAAAGAAGAGCGATATGTTTTCATGTCGCCGTTAAGTAAGGATTGTGATGAAATGAAATATGCAAAAAAAGCTAAGGTAATAGGGCTAGGATTTATGTTAACTGCAATCACTCTGACATCTATGCAGATGGACAGTGTTTTTGCGTCTGACGAAAAAAATGATGTATCAAATGCTCAAAGCACCTTGGAGAAAGAAGGCATATTTACTGCATTAGATAAAGATGGGAACATTACCTACATAAAACAAACGAATGAAGATATTACGGATGAATTAGAATTACCTGAAAAAACGGATACAGAAACAACGTTTGACTTAAAGGTACAAATAGGAAATGCAGAACCAGAAACAATCGCAAGCTATGATACGTTTAAGGAAGCAAACACTGCGATGAATAAAAAAGCAAGATCGAGAAGTGTTGGGAATTTGGCAGTTTACACAAATGATCAAATCCGTGCAGTAACAAATGGTGTTGTGAATTTTAGAACAAAGGCGTGCAGTGTCAATACTAATTATTTAGGTGATGGAGAAGATCCTGATGGATATACGAATGGATGCTATGGAGCAGATGCTGCTTATTTAGGAACCAATACAGATGGAACAAAGGTTAAGTTTAGATTAGCTGGAGTTACTGGATGGGTGAATAAAGATGAAGTACAAATTTATGATTATGACAATAAATCCCAAGTAAAATCGATAAGTAACTATACTGTAGAAGGTGGACGTATTTATCATAATGTCACAACGAATATGAATTATGCAGGAACTGACTCTACACAGGATATAGGACCTAAACAATCTTATATGAGCGAAGGAGCGACATACTACAGTTATGATGGACATTATTTTTATACTTCTTATGCAAGAATGATTGCGGATTATAAAGCAAATACTTACAACAATTCTATCAATCCAAAAACGCCATATTATAGCTATTATCAGTTTTTATCTTTCCGCTCAAAAACGAAATTTAGTGCTACCGATTTCAATACACGTGTAGCTTCTGTAGTTGGAAGTAATAAATCTGCATTAAGTAATCAAGGTGCAAATTATATTGACGTACAAAATACATTTGGTGTAAATGCTGCATTAGCTTTTGGTATTTCTGTAAATGAGAGTGGCTGGGGAAGAAGTGACTATGCATTAAATAGAAATAATATTTTTGGTATCGCTGCTTTTGACAGTGATCCAGATAATGCAACTAAATTCCCTAGTGTCAAAGAGTGTATCTTACAGTTTTCAAGAGATATTGTATCTATAGATTATACAGACCCTCTTGATGCAAGTGGTTTATATCATGGCTCTAGTCTGGGAGATAAATCGGTTGGCTTTAATGTGAAATATGCATCTGATCCATTTTGGAGTGAAAAAGCAGCATCTCATGTATACAATTTAGAAAAGAATACTCCTAATAATAAAGACTTTGGAAATTATAGCATCGGTATCAAAACAAACGGAGATAATATCAACATCCGTAAGGAAGCAAGCACTTCTTCTACTTCGCTTTATAAAACAGGTGCTTGGAACAATTATTCATTTATTATATTGGATACAGTAACAGGTCAAAGTGTAAATGGAAATACAAAGTGGTATAAGATAGCCACAGATCCACCATTAAATGCTAGCCGTACACAAATTGTACGATGTGGACATGGACAAGGTGGAGAGTATATTTATACAAATAACTATGCCTATGTAAGTGCAGAGTATGTTCGTGTGTTGAACGATGGCAATTTTAGTGATGGAGATTATGGGATGATACCTGGCGATGTGAATGGTGATGGTACTATAACGCCTGCAGATTACGTCAAGGTTAAAAATCACATAATGGGTAAATCAACACTTACTGGAGATTCACTAAAAGCTGCCGATATGAATGGTGATGGTACAATCACGCCAGCTGATTATGTAAAAATTAAGAATAGTATTATGGATAAATAGTGAGGAGATTTACATGAAAAATATAAAAAAGAGCATAACGGGATTATGCTGTATCATGGCCTTGATTGTGACATCTCTCATATTTTCTGCGGATATTGTTGCGGCAGGGGCTTCTGTTACAGCTAGTTTGTCTACGATATATGTAGGACAGTCTGTAACATTTACAGTAAGTGCGCAAAACGGAGCAGGATATTTAACAGTAAGTGGTGCTGCACAGGATTATGGATGGTTTGATAATAGTTCTAAATCATATACAGTTACGGCAACATCAGTAGGGCAATTACAAGTTTCTGTAAATGGTGTGATAGCGGATTATGATACAGAGGTTGATACACCCGTATCTGGTTCAGCTACTGTAAATGTCATTGCGAAACCTGTGACACCATCTAATCCTGGTGACAATGGTAGTACTTCTGGAGGTAACACAGGAAACACTACACCTACAACGCCAACCAATCCAGATGAAAAAGAAGAAAAAGATGAAACAAAAGATAGTGATAGCTCTTTAGCTTCTTTATCTGTAAGTGTTGGAGAACTATCTCCAGCATTTGCTAGTGCAACGACTTCTTATGAAGTAAATCTTCCAGCAGGTACTACGAAATTAACAGTGGATGCGAAAGCAAAGAGTGCGAAAGCGAGTGTATCTGGAACTGGTGCATTGGATGTGAAAACTGGAGAAAATAACTTAGAAGTAGTTTGTACAGCTGAAAATGGTGCAAGTACGGTTTATAAGATCAAAGTAAATGTAAGTGAAAAGCCTGTCGCTACTATCAAATATGGTAAGAAAACGTTGGGTGTACTTAATCAATCAACGGATGTGAGTAAACTATTTACGGAAACAAAGGTTACCATTGATGGAAAAGAGGTAATTGCTTGGAAGAATGAAGCCTTAAAGATGACTTTGTTGTACATGCAAGATGAAAAAACAGGAGAAAAGAATCTCTATATATACGATGAAGCAAAGAAGGAAGTTACTTCCATTTACAAACCATTTGCTTTTGCAGGTAAAAATTTAGTAATGGTGGATATTCCGAAGGAACTACAAGAACGTAAAGGGATGAAGTTATCTACTGTTAAATTAGGAGATGTAGAAGTAACTGCGTGGGTGTTTGAAGATAAAACATTTGCGAATTATGCATTGTTATATGTCATGGATGAAGCAGGAAATATGGTGTATTACCAATATGAAAAGAAAGAAAACAGCTTGCAGTTATTTTCGCAAGCCGCTGCGATTACGCAGGATTCCTATCAAACATATGTAGAGAAAATGGAAGGACGCAACCAAACATATTTGATTGCTATTTGTGTAATTTCCTTACTTAGTGTTGGGCTTCTTATTACTACGACCACCTTATTTATAAAACGTAAAAATAATACGAAATTTAAAAAGGTTAAGATAGAAAACGAGAGTTTAAGTGCAGAAGCAAAATCGTTATTAAATAAAGACTAAAATACTAGGAGAGAAGATGAAATGTCTTCTCTTTGTTTCAAAGAAATGAAAGAGCTTTAAAAAAAAGAAAAAATTTATATAAATATCATGAAAATGTTTTTAAACACCACAAATTATGGTATGATATATGAGATGAAAAAGCTAAAATATACTAAGGGGGTATAACCTTATGGACTATAAAAAGGAAATATATGCTTCCGTGGAAATTGCAGATCACGAAATTCGTATGGTAGTTGGCGAGTTTTATGAGACGCGTTTTAATATTCTGCGTGTTGAAAAAACAGAAGTGAAGGGTATTGAACATAAAGAAATTCAAGATGAACAACTTGTGGTCAATGCAATTATAAAAACTGTAAAGAAAGTAGAAGAAGCATTAGGTTTTCGCATTGATCGCGTATTGATGTCGATACCAAGTGTGCATGTGACTCGTCATAATAAAAAAGTTTCTATCGTTCCAGAGGCTAGTTCAAAGCGTATTCGATTAAGTGATATCCAAAAGGGATTGAATCAAGCGATTACGTTTAAACCTGAATCTGATCTTGAATTGGTGAATGTAGGATGTATCAAATACATAACGAATGGAATTACATCTCGTAAAATGCCTTTAGAAGAAGTGAGCGATATACTTATTATGAATGTAGATTTACTCTTTGCGGATAAAGAAATCGTCTATTCTTATGCACGATGTGTGGAAAAGGCTGGGTTGGAAATCATGGATATATGTCTGGATTCTTATGCAGTTGCACAAGAGGCTGCGGTATTTGAACAGACGGTTGATAAATATGTAATCTTAGTGAATTTATCAAGAGATGATACAACTCTATCTTTGTTCTCACATGGAAAATTGGTAAGTAGTGAAGTGATTCCTGAAGGATATGGAACTTGGCTACATGAATTTGAGATTGAATATCAACTTTCAAATAAAATAAGCTTTAGATTACTTCAGAATACTTGTACATTTGATACTGCAAATGCTAAAGATTCTGTTATCTACATATGGTCTAGCGGTAATGAACAAAAACAGCTTACAGAGAAACAGGTATGTGAAGTTGTAGTTCCTAAGATCGACGAATGGATCCAAAAGATGAATGAAACATGTTTGCCAATTATTGAGAGTGGTGATGTACGTTATTTGATCACTGGTGAGGGTTGTGAAATACAATCACTTGCAGAGAAGATTAGCATAATGAATGCGCCTGCTCAAATCTATGTACCACAAACGATTGGTGCTAGAGATTGTGCATATGTAACATGTTTGGGATTGTTCTATAGTTGGAAAGAACAACAAAACATTCGATATGATGATCGTATTAGTGTAGATGCAAGTAGTGTTGAGAAATCATTGAATGTTGCGGCGCCTAAAGTAATGAGCGATGAAGGTGGATTTACCAAGAAGTTAAAAAGCATTTTGCTGAATGATAAATAGAAGAGAGCGAGGAATAAATATGAACGATTTACATTTTGAGCAAGTAGCAAATATAAAAGTATTTGGAATTGGTGGCGGTGGTTGTAATGCCGTAAACCGCATGGTGTCAGAAGGTGTTAAAGGTGTCGAATTCTTTGTTGCAAATACAGATTTACAAGTACTTAATATTTCTCCAGTAGAAAATAAAATTGTACTAGGTAGAGAAATTACAAAGGGTCTTGGTGCTGGTGCAGATCCAGAAATGGGAAAACGCGCAGCACAAGAAAGCGAAAATGAAATTCGTGAAGCAATCAAAGGAAGTGACATGGTATTCATTACGACTGGTTTAGGTGGTGGTACTGGTACTGGTGCAGCTCCATTGTTCGCAAAAATTGCGAAAGAAGAAGGTGCTTTAACAGTAGGTATTGTTACAAAACCTTTTACATTTGAAGGAAAAAAACGTATGGTTTCTGCAGAAGCAGGACTTGCGGAATTGAAACAGTATGTGGATTCTTTGATTATTGTTTCTAATAATAACTTAATTGAAGTGATTGGAAGAAGACCTTTAACAGAGGCTTTCCAAGCTGCAGATAATGTACTTCGTCAAGGAGTGCAAACAATTACAGATTTAATTGCAGTACCTGCACTTATCAACTTAGACTTTGCGGATGTGCGTGCAATTATGCAAAATCAGGGTTCTGCTTTGATCGGTATTGGTATGGCTGAAGGTGAAGATAAAGCAAGAATGGCTGCAGAAAAAGCTATCCAATCTCCACTATTAGAAGCACAAATTAATGGTGCACGTAATGCCATCGTAAATATTACAGGTGGAGAATCTATTACTTTATTTGATGCGGAAGATGCAATGGCTCTTGTAAGAGATGCTGCAGGTAATGATATTGATGCAATCTTTGGTGTTGCCATCAATGAAAAACTTGGTGATTCCATTATTGTAACTGTAATTGCGACTGGTTTCGATAGTATTGAAGAAGCTATCCCAACACCAGTAGTAACAACAAAAGCTTCAACGTTTACAGTTCCTAAGACAGTTGTCGCACCACAACCAGTTGTAGAAGAAGTTGTGGAAGAAGAGGATCGTGAAGGAATTCCTTCATTCTTTACTCGCCGTTAATTATGAAATTATATTATATTGATGATTCTATGTTTCAAAAGTCTCAGTTCGCAACACAAACGTTGTATCGTTTTGAACGCTATGTTCAAAGACATGCATGTGATGTGATACTGATTAGTGCGGCACATGAAGATGATGTCAATATTGAGCGGTTTAGAAAATCGTTAGGAAATGTAAATGTTCTTGTGAGTCCTTGTCTTTTTGATGTAGAGGGTGTTCGTGGAAATTTGTTAAATACCTTATTGGCAATTGAAGATTTTCCATCTATGCAAACATTTAGTGGTTCGTTTGTTGCATTCGATACAAACACAGGAATCGTTCAAAGAATTTACTTAGAACTTTTTATGGAACATGATTTTGATGTGGATTTTATTGTTCGTGAAATGGAACAAATGTTACATGAGAAAATTATAAAAATGAAGAAGAAAACAATGCTTAACTAGAGTAGAAACGAAAGTTTCTGCTTTTTTTTTGCGTGATTTGTCCCATTTCCTCTAGTTTTGTCAAATGTAGCATAGAGAAGGTTTCTATACATAGGCTTTACTAAGCAAAGGAGGAATTGTATGCCTTATCGTAAGAATATACAAAGTGTTGTAAAGGAATATGATAGTGATTTAAATACAGGACTAAGTGAACAAGAAGCACTTCAAAGGCTTCAAAAGAATGGAAAGAATGAATTAACAAAAAAGAAGAAAGAAACAGTTTTTGCGATGTTGTTTGAACAATTTCAAGATCCTATGGTAATCATCTTAATCATAGGCGCAATCATTTCTGTCTTTCTTCAAGAAATCATAGATGCGATTATCATTATTACTGTTATTGTGTTGAATGCGGTAATCGGTGTGATACAAGAATATAAAGCGGAGAAAGCAATCGATGCATTGGAAAAGTTATCTACTCCCAAAGCGTATGTTATACGAGATGGTTTCTTAAGAGAAGTTGATTCGAAAGATTTGGTGGTAGGAGATATTGTTGAACTTGAAGTAGGACGTTATATCCCAGCAGATATGCGTTTACTTTCTACTAGCAATTTAAAAGTAGAGGAAAGTACATTAACGGGTGAGAGTGAGGCAGTAGAAAAAGAAGCAGATACATTATATGAGAATGAGATTAATATCAGCGATCAAAGAAATATGGTGTTTATGTCGACGTATGTTACATATGGAAAAGCTAGAGGAATTGTAGTACGTTGTGGAATGGATAGCGAAGTGGGCAAAATTGCTAAAATGCTAGATGAAACAAATGAGGATATGACACCATTGCAGGTGAGATTAGCTCATCTTTCAAAGATATTAGGGATGTTATGTGTCGTGATATGTGTCGCTATGTTTGTTGTATCCTTGTTACAGGGAAGGGATATTTTTGATATGTTGTTGTTGTCTATATCCCTGGCAGTTGCGGCGATTCCAGAAGGATTACCAGCGGTTGTGACAATTGTACTAGCTTTGGGTGTACAAGTCATGAGTAAAAACCATGCGATTATTAGAAAGCTTCATGCAGTTGAGACACTGGGATCTGTAAGTGTGATTTGTAGTGATAAAACAGGTACTTTAACGCAGAATAAAATGCATGTTGTAAGTAGCTTTGCGGATGGGGAATTATCTTCCATAAGTAAAGAACTCTTACGAGGATTTGCGCTTTGTAATGATGCACGTGTGCAGCAAGGGGAAATACTAGGGGAGCCTACGGAAATGGCATTGTTGGCTTTTGCGGAAAAAGAGGGTGTTCATAAAGATCATGAAGATTTAACATATGTGCGAGTGAATGAAATTCCATTTGATTCCAACCGTAAGCTTATGACTACGATTCATCATCATGAACGCCAATACATTGCATATACCAAAGGAGCAATTGAAAAAATACTGAATTTGTGTACCAATGTGGAAGTACATGGAGAAAGTATTCGTTTGAATGAATATGAAAGAAATCGTATCCTAGAAGCAAGTAAGAAAGTGAGTGCGGATGCACAACGTGTATTGGGATTAGCGAAGCGCTCGCTTCGTGGACCTATGGAAGGCAATGTCGAACATAAGATGACCTTTGTTGGCTTTGTAGGATTGATTGATCCACCACGAGAAGAAGTAAAAGATGCGATTGCTCTGTGTCACGATGCCCATATTCAAGTAGTAATGATAACAGGAGATCATCCTATTACTGCATTTGCGATTGCTCGTCAACTGGGAATTGCGAAGTATGAACAGTCGGTGATTACAGGAAAAGACTTGGATGAAATGAGTGATGAGACACTCGCACAACACGTGAAGAATTATCGTGTGTTCGCAAGAGTGACTCCGGAACATAAAGTACGTATTGTAAAAGCATTTAAGAAACATAAGCTAGTGGTGGCTATGTCAGGGGATGGAGTAAATGATGCGCCAAGTTTAAAGAATGCGGATATTGGTATTGCGATGGGGAAAAGTGGAACAGATGTATGTAAACAAGCGAGTGATATGATCCTTGCGGATGATAATTTTGCGACTATCGTAAAAGCTGTTGAACAAGGCAGAAATATATACCTAAACATACAAAAAGCAGTTTTATATTTATTAAGTTGTAACTTGGGAGAAATTATGTCTTTATTCCTTGCGATAGTTTGTATGCCACACGTGGTATCTACTCTGTCTGCAATCCAGATTTTATGGGTAAATCTAGTGACGGATGCATTTCCAGCTCTAGCATTGGGTGTAGATCCCAAAGATCAATTCATTATGAAAGAAAAGCCTAGAAGTCTTAAGGAAAGCTTGTTTGGACATGGAGGAATGTCCTTTACAATATTAAATGGGTTATTTATTGGAACGATTACCTTAGTTGCATTTCGATATGGTTTGAATGAATCAAGTGCAAAAGCGCAAACAATGGCATTTATGGTTTTATCTATTTCTCAATTATTTCATTCTTTGAATTTACGTTCACGAACACATTCCATATTTGAGGTGGGAATCTTGAAGAACAAATGGTTACTATTAACGATAGTGTTTGGAATTGTATTGCAAATTGCGGTATGTCAACTACCTATTTTCCATATACTATTAAAGACGGTATCTCTAGGTTGGATGGAATGGATAATTGTTATGACATTGTCTATTGGAGTAATTGTAATAAATGAGATAAGTAAATGGGTAGCAAAAGAAAAATAATATCGATTTTTATGATATAATATTGTACAAGTCGTGCAGAATAAACAGAGCGAGACGAATCCCTCTGTTTTTTCATGCGATGAAAGGAGAATGTATGAAAAAAATTATAGAAGAACGTGCGGATGATATCCCTTTGGTATTAGACGAGCATGAATTCTCACAACCGGATAACGGTAACTTACTATTGGATGTTCAAGATAAGCCACAACCATTGCAGTGGTTATTCTTGTCTTTCCAACATGTATTTGCGATGTTTGGGGCAACTATTTTGGTTCCAACATTAACAGGATTTCCTGTTTCAGTTGCATTGTTTGCGAGCGGTATTGGTACTTTGATTTATACCTTTATCACAAAACGTAAAGTGCCAGTATATTTGGGATCTTCCTTTGCGTACATAGGAGCTGTTATCATTGCGGTTGAAGCAATGAATGGGGATGTATCCGCTGCACAAACAGGACTTATGATGGTGGGACTTATTTATGTGATTGTAGCTTGCATTGTAAAAGTGATTGGGAAAGCTTGGATTGATCGCTTGTTACCTCCAATTGTAATTGGTCCAATGATTGCGGTGATTGGATTAGGTCTTGCGGCAAATGCGGTTAAGAATGCTAGCTTTGTGGAAAATGGAGATGGACGTTCCATGTTAGTGGCGGTGGTTACCTTCTTGATTGCGGCACTTATATCTACAAAAGCAAAGGGTTTTTTCAAAATCATTCCATTTCTAGTCGCAATTTTATGTGGATATGTAATATCTCTTTGTTTAGGATTGGTAGATTTTCAAGCAGTGGTGGATGCGAAATGGTTCTCACTACCGGAGTTTATACTACCATTCTCAGTGCCTGGATTCAAAACGTATAGTCTTCACTTTGGACCTGAAACATGGGCGATTTTACCAGTTGCCTTTGTAACGATAGCGGAACATATTGGAGATCATACCGTATTAGGAAAGATTTGTGGTCGTAACTTCTTAAAAGATCCAGGTTTGGATAAAACATTGATGGGAGACGGTATTGCGACAGCAGTATCTGCATTCCTTGGTGGACCTGCAAATACGACTTACGGAGAAAATACAGGCGTTATTGGAATGACAAAAATAGCTAGTGTATATGTTACATCTGGTGCTGCTTGTATTGCCATATTATTATCCTGTGTAGGTAAAATTTCTGCGTTTATATCTACCATTCCAGTTTGTGTTCTTGGTGGTATGAGTATCTTGTTGTATGGGGTTATCGCTAGTAATGGATTACGTGTATTGGTGGATAATCAAATTGATTTTGGAAAACAAAGAAATCTAGTAATCGCCAGTGCTATGTTAGTTATTGGATTAGGTGGAGCAATACTTCCGATTGGTTCTTTTATGACATTAAGCGGTACTGCATTATCTGCTTTAGTGGGAATTATATTAAATCTGATTTTACCAAAGCAATAGAAAAAACTCGTATGTGAAATGTATCCACATACGAGTTTTTTTACTCTTTCATCTCATCATCTTCATGATGGAAATAAGGGTGTTTCCAAGAAACCATACTTGTTAATTTCATATTTATAAAGTTCTTTGGAGTGATTGTGTATAGGAATGGTAGTAGCACAGCTAATAATAGGGAATCGTTAAGTTTTAAAACAGCCGTTCCCAATAAGCAAGCAAGTGGAGCAGGCCACCCCCACTGTAATGCATTTTGATAAAATTGACGTTCCCATCCACTATCTGGAACCCCTGAGGTTCTCCAAAGTGTTAGAAGGGTAGATAATATTGTAGCTAGTACAAAATAGCTTACAAGTGCTATACCAAGGCGTTTCCAAGAGATAACTCCTTGTTTACGTAAGGCAATACCAACACATAAGGCAGCCATGGCACTTACTGCATAATATACGAGAGAACTACTATCGTAAATAACGGCAGCTTGATAGAAGTTGGTTGCGAAAGCAACTAACAATCCAGCCGTTGGTTCCAAAATCATGGCTACATAAGCAGTACCAATATTATCCATCCAAAATGGCAAATGGAATACATGAGCAATCTGATAGAATCCAAGGTTCAAAATCATACCTAACACCATGATGAAGGCATAACGTTTTACATTACTACGCTTTTCCATTATGCTCTTCCTCCTTTTGTTTCTTGCGTTCTAGTTTTCTTTGTTCGCGCTCTTCAATATCACGATGTATTTCTTCTAAGAAACCACCTGTAACAATACCAGCAGGCATTGCGATGACCGCAACTCCAAACAAGGAGGAAATCATACTAATTAATTTACCGACATCGGTATGTGGGAACACATCCCCATATCCAACCGTGGTCAATGCTGTCGTAGCCCAATATAACGCATCAAAGAAATTTCCAAACGTAGATTTCGGTTCATAAACAAACATAATCAACGCAGATACGATGATGTAAAATACCGCAATCAACAAGACGGATAATAAAGTCTTTCTTTCGTTCTTAAACACATTTACAACATGTTGGAAACTTCTTGAGTAATGAATTACCTTTGTTAAACGTAACAAACGCAAGATCATAAAACTCTTTGGAAGTAAACCAATGGATGGAAGGATGGACAAGATATCCATAATGGCAAATGGTGTAATAGGATACATTATAAATGCCCATGGAGAATGCTTCTTCACACGATAATCATGTGTGATCCATCGTAAAATATAATCTAAGAATAATAAATAAACGGTAATTGTTTCAATGGTATTTAAAATATTATTACTTGTACGAAACATCAACGGTACGACACTTACACAAGCAATGAGCATAATATACCAATCATATGCTTTACTAAGAGGGTCGTGGTCATGTGCCTTTTCTATTAGTGTATATATTCGCTCTCTCATGTCTTACACCAATTAAAATATAAAGGCAGCTAATGGCATTAAGATATTTCCTAATAGGATGTAAAGTAATAAAATATAGAACATTCTTCTTCCATAATAACTAGCAAATGCTTTATCTTGATATTTGTTACGTATTCGATTCACATTAATAACGGTTAACGCAACTGCAAGAATGGATAGAACTCCAAAGAAGTTTACATATTCTAATAATCCTAAATCAAGAGCATCTGGTAATAAGTTCGCCCCAACCATAATATTGGATACCGTACCAAATAAAGCTGCAGGTATCATACTTAATGGATCCACATGGTGATAACTACATAAGAACAAGGTAATCAGCACCCAAGTAATCGTACCAACTAAAGCAATAAAACATTTTACATACAAACCAGCACTTGTACGATTGATTTCAATTGCGGTCATATATTCACTAGAAGTGATATCTCCCTTAATTTCTGGATCTCCCGTACTCTTTGTGGTATACCCTGTAACACCCGTACCAAATCGTGTTAAATCATATCCTGTAATGCTTAGGTTTGGATTACAACTACTAAGTTTGTCATCTCCTAAGAAATGTACTTTTTCAATTGGATAATTTGACATAAGATACATACGTAATTGGTGAGATTCTAATGGGAATCGTTTTGTCCAATATTCCTTTGTGACAGTTACATCAACACGTACTTTTTGATAATTCATATTTCCTTCATGATAATCTTTAATAACTTCTTGTTTATTAATCGTTCCCTTATAAATACGGTAATGATTAATCATATTCAATTCAGGATCTCCCTCCCATTTGAACCAGATTTCATAAGAAGCACGGAAACTTGAACCTTTGATATTAATTTCCTTCAAGTTTTCAACGTATGTGCCAACTTCTACTTCAATGGAGTCCTGTCCTCGTTCTTCTACGGCTTGTGTATATTCCACAGGGGTTTTCATATAACTATCCCAATATTCATCCTCTGAGGTCTTATCTTTATAAAGTGTTGTGACAGCACAAGCGATGTAGGTTGTGGCTATCCCAATCACCAACAACATGGTGATCAATAGTCTTTTCTTTTGACCTTTGTCAAGTTCTTTAAACTTCATAATCTTATCTCTCCCTTTTCTATTCATATCTAAAACCTGTACGGCATCATCATTATAGCGTACTTCCTTATCGAATATAAAAAATTGCGAAAATAATTTTTACATATCTTTCCTAGCCTCTCTTTAAAGGTTAATTTTAAAATATAGAAAGCAAAAAAGAATGAATTATTTCTTATAAAATGGTAAGATAGAACCGGTGATTATATGCGATTTAAACGAATTTATATAGAAGTGATCAATACGTGTAATTTATCTTGTTCTTTTTGTATACAAAATCAAAGAGAACCTAGAATTATGGAAGTTACACAGTTTTCAAATATTCTTTCACAAATGAAACCATATTGCGAATATATCTATTTGCATGTGTTAGGAGAACCCTTGTCACATCCTCAATTTAATGAACTTTTAGATGTGGCAAATGACATGGGAATACATGTGAATATTACAACGAATGGAACATTACTAGCAAAACAAAAAGAAGTACTAAAAACACATACAATACGACAGATCAATGTATCCCTACATAGCTTTCCACAACATATGAGAGCACATTATTTTGAAGATGTATTTAGCGTATGTGAAGAACTGGCGTCTCTTGGTGTTTATATCAATTATCGATTATGGAGTATTCAAGAACAAGGATTACAAAGTGAGAGTGAAGATATCTTAAAGGATGTATTAAAACGCTATAACATGGGGAATGAGGAAGTGGATATTAAACGATTACAACGTATTTCACTTCAAAAAAACATATCACTACACTTTGAGGAAGTATTTGCTTGGCCATCGTTACAACATCCTTTTGTGAATGCAACAGGAAGGTGTTTAGGCATGAAGGATATGTGTGCCATTCTTAGTAATGGAGAAGTCGTTCCTTGTTGTTTAGATAGCAAAGGGGAATGTAGCTTGGGAAACATCTATGAACAAAGCTTTGAGGATATCATCACTTCTTCCAAAGCACAAACAATCGTAGAAGGATTTTTAAAAGGGAAAATAGAAGAGGAACTTTGTAAACATTGTTCCTATCGTTTACGATTTTCAAAATAGGAGGAACCATATGCCATATTTTCAAAAAGAAGATTGTCAGATATATTATGAAACGTTTGGAGATTCTTCAAAAGAAGCCTTGTTGATGTTGCATGGGAATGGAGAGAATGGCGCAATTTTCGAAAAACAAATCGCCTACTTCTCTAAAAAATATTACGTAATTACGATGGATATGCGAGGGCATGGGAAATCATCACTAGGAACTACACCTTTAAATTTTGATGTATTTTCACAAGATGTACTTGCTATGCTTGATCTTTTACACATGGATCAAGTTCATATTCTTGGATTTAGTGATGGAGGAAATACAGCGATTCAATTTGCATTGTCTTATGGAAACCGTGTAAAAAGCATCATTGCTAATGGGGCAGACCTTAATACCAAAGGAATTAAGGGGCATATCCAATTCTTTATTGTGCTCGCTTATTGGATGATATTTGTATGTTCACATTGTTTTCATAGCTTGAAAAAAAGAGAACAAGTAATGGGGTTAATGGTACGTTATCCGCATATTACATATGAGCAATTGGAAACTATTGAAATACCTGTACTTGTACTTGTGGGACATAAAGATATGGTGAAAGAAGAACATTCTAAATCCATCGCAACGCATGTAAAACATGGAGAACTTGTTATCTTGCAGGGAAGTCACTTTATTTATAAAGACTGTCCACAAGAATACAATCAAGCTATTGAAAAGTTTCTTACAAGTCAAGGGCAATAGATTGCGAGTTTCTTTCTAATCCGTTATACTTATAGATAGATGGTGATTCAATGGAACTGAAGGATTTACGAATTTCAGATAAGAAAATAGAGATTCTACATATAATGAATGTCTTCCAAGCGGAAGACCTTTTGACATACTATCCTTTCCGTTATGAAGAAATGGCAATTACTCCACGAACTACATGGGAAAAAGATCAAAAAATAACAATAGAAGCCATCATCCTTTCTAGAGCACGTGTGATTCGCTTCAAAGGAAAACAAAGCGTTACGAAGTTTAAAGTACTATATGAGGAAGAAGAGTTTGATATCTCCTTGTTTAATCGACCTTGGGTGAGCACCTTCACGGTTGGAAAATCTATCACTATCATAGGAAAGTATGATGGTGGAAGTCGTATCACCGCATTACAATATAATTTTCAACCCTTACAGGAGCAATTGGGCATCCATCCAGTGTATAACTTAAGGGATGGTATAACACAAAAAGATATTCAAAAATATATAGAAAAAGCATTTGTACAATTACAAGATCAAATACAAGATTTTGTACCAGAAATATTCAAAGAGAAATATAAGTTGATGAATCGAAAAGATGCCTTATATCACATTCATCATCCACAAAATAGAAACGCTCTTAAACAAAGCTTACGACTTCTAAAATATGAAGAGTTTCTTCGTTTTCAACTTGCTATGCAAGCGATTAAGGCAAAAGAAAAAGCCGTTATGCATGGACATCAAAAGGAATTTTTAATGGAAGAAGTAATGGACTTAAAACATACGTTATCCTTTGAATTGACCAATGATCAAAATAAAGTTATTGAAGAAATATTGGATGATTTAAAAAGTGATAAAGTAATGTATCGTATGGTACAAGGAGATGTTGGGTGTGGAAAAACGCTTGTTGCGGCTTTTGGTTTATATGCGTGTGTATTAGCGCATAAACAAGCTGCCTTTATGGCACCTACAGAAATTTTAGCAAAACAACATTACCAAAATTTAAAGAAAACATTTCAAGATATAGAAATTGAAATTGAAGTGTTATACAGCAGTTTAAAGCCAGTAGAAAAGAAAGAAATCTTACGTAGATTAAAAGACAATGAAATTGATATCTTGATTGGAACGCATGCATTGTTTCAAGAAGACGTTGATTTTTATGATTTAGGTATGGTAGTTGCGGATGAACAACATCGTTTTGGTGTATCCCAACGTAGACGATTGTTGGAAAAAGGGGATAAAGTTGACTTCTTATTGATGAGCGCAACACCAATTCCAAGAACGCTTGCGATTTCTTTGTATGGAGATATGGATGTATCCACCATTCAAGAATTACCAAAAGGACGCATGAAAGTAGAGACAAGATTGATCCGTTCTAAATCTATGGCGCCTATCTTAGAAGATGTACTAGAGAAGATAGATCAAGGAAATCAATGTTATGTAGTATGTCCTGCCATTGAAAAAAATGAAGACTATGATATGCGTAATGTGATGGATATTTATGAAGGAATGTGTCAATCCTTAGGAAGACGCTATCAAATTGGACTATTACATGGTAGAATGAGTCCGCAAGAAAAAGATGATGTGATGGAACGTTTTGTAAGTGGTAAGATCGATATCTTGGTTTCTACGACTGTTATCGAAGTTGGTGTTGATGTGAAGAATGCCAATATTATGGTTATTTATGATGCCCATCGTTTTGGATTGAGTCAAATTCATCAACTACGTGGTCGAGTAGGTCGTGGAGATAAGGCAGGGTATTGTTATCTCTTGACAAGCAGTAGTGATCCGGATAGTTTAGCACGTATGAAGATATGTGAGAAAACAAGTGATGGATTTGAAATTGCACGTGCAGATTTACAGCTAAGAGGACCTGGTGATATCTTAGGAACCCGACAAAGTGGAGTACCTGGTTTCATCTTAGGAGACGTGATTCAAGATAGCAATATCTTAGAAGTGGCACGAGATGATGCCACCTACATACTGAAACATATCGAAGAAGCATCTTACGAAGCAATTCGTAACTACTTGAAAACTACAATTGATAGTGGAACATATTTGGATTGATGATATAATAAGAGACAATAAGGAGTGGAAACTATGCATACGATATTTGATTGGCTAAAAGAAAGAAATATCCATATTATCAATAAAGAATTAGTGAACGAGGCATTGACACATTCCTCTTATGTAAATGAACATAAAGCATTGGATTGTGATAATGAAAGATTAGAATTTATGGGAGATGCGGTATTGCAGTTGTGGTCGACTCAAAAACTGTTTAAATTAGAACCGATTTTGAGTGAAGGACAAATGACAACGCTTCGTGCCCAACTTGTTTGTGAAGAAGCCTTAGCTGAGTACAATCGTACTCTTGGTTTAGGAAAGTACCTTCGTTTAGGCGTTGGGGAAGAAAAAACAGGTGGACGTGAACGTGATTCCATTCTTGCGGATATGTTTGAAGCATTGTTAGGCGCAATTTATTTAGATCAGGGAATGGAAGCTGTAAATATTATATTAGAAAGTGTGTTAACACCAGCAATCAATCAACCCAAAAGTGAAAGAGTGATTGATTATAAGACAAAGCTACAAGAATACATACAATCCGATTCACGTAAAACCGTGCATTATGAAACAGTCAATGTACTTGGACCTAGTAACAAACCTGAATTTGAAGTCGTCGTTAAATTAGATGAAATTAATTTGGGGAGAGGTAAGGGTTTCTCAAAAAAACGTGCAGAACAAATGGCTGCGAAAGATGCATTTGAAAAAATGGCAAAATAGATACCGGTTAGGTATCTATTTTCTGGTTCATTAGGATATATATAAGAGGTGAGTGTAATGAAACAATATAACTTTGATGAAGTAATCGAAAGAACAGGTACAAACAGTGTGAAATGGGAAGCAGATTTTCATACACAAGCAAAACAGATTTATCCACTATGGGTGGCAGATATGGATTTTGCATGTTGCGATGAGATTATAGATGCTCTTCATAAACGCGTGGATGAACGTATTTATGGATACAATAAAGGATTCGATGAGGAATATAAAGAGGTCGTAACTTCTTGGTTTAAGAAACGTTTCGATTGGATTGTGGATAAGAATGCAATCTTTCATTGTGGTGGGATAGTATCTGCACTTGCGTATGTGTTGGAAATCTTAAGTGATGAACAAGATGGCATTATCATTCAAACACCTGTATATCATCCATTCCGTAAAAAAATAGAAGCAACGAAGCGCAAGGTTGTGGAAAACCCTCTTATAAATACAGCGGGATACTATACAATGGATTATGTAACTTTAGAACAACAGATGAGTCGAAGCGATGTAAAAGGTATGATTCTTTGTTCCCCTCATAATCCTGTGGGAAGAGTTTGGAAAGAAGAAGAGTTGTTGCGTGTGGTTGAAATTGCGAAGAAATATGATAAATGGATTATATCGGATGAAATCCATTGTGATATTATACGTAGCAATCAACAACACATCCCTTTGTTAAAGTTGTGTAAGGATTACGAACATCGTATCATCGCGTGCACTGCACCTAGTAAAACCTTTAATTTAGCAGGTCTTCAAAACAGTAATATCATCCTTCCTAATAAAGAATATCAAACTTTATGGAAAGAGTATGTACAAGAACGACTTTCCATTTCTACCCCTAATAGTTTTGCGCTCAGTGCATGCATTGCGGCATATGAACATGGAGAAGAATGGCTACAACAAGTGAATACGTACATCGATGGAAACATTCGTTGTGCAACAGAGTATTTAAATACGTACTTAAAAGATGCAGTAGTGACGTATCCAGAAGGAACGTATTTGTTATGGGTGGATGTGAGAGCGTACTGTCAGGATGAGAAAAAACTGGAACAAGCATTACGATCACATGGCGTCATATTGAATGAGGGCTATATCTTTGGAAAAGAAGGTTCATGTTTTGAAAGAATCAATGTTGCCTGTCCCAAAGATTTGTTAATGCGTTGTCTTGAAGTGTTCACAACAGTGATAAAAGAAGTATAGAAAGGATGTTTGTATGTTATATTTACAATATATTATATTAGCGATTTTTGTAGTGTTTTTTTCTGTCAGACTATCGTATTATGTGGATTGTCTAGATAAGAAAACATCTTTATCAGGTGCATTTATTGGTGGGGTTTTATTAGCTGCCGTAACATCACTTCCTGAGTTATTTACATCTCTTACAGCGGTGTTGGCTTTACAACAACCAAGTCTTGTACAAGGGAATGTACTAGGAAGCAATATCTTTAATCTTTGTGTGATTGGAGGGCTGATGTTGTTTAGTGTGCGCAGATATCAAAGTGCATCCTTATCCAAATCACACACATCTACGTTACTCTATGGAATTGTAATGTACGCGCTTGTGTTCCTGGCAATTCTTTATCCCCAAGAAATTCGTCTTGGCTTCTTGAATGTGAATCTTATGTCCATTCTTATTCTAGTAGTATATGCAATCAATGTGAAATTCATGGGCAATGATGAAAGTGTTCAAAATGAAGAAACAGTTTATATTTCACTTACTTTAAAACAAATCGTAATTCGTTTTATCGCATATAGTATTGCGCTTGTCATAGTTTCTATTTTATTGACAACGGTAACAGATAAAATAGCAGATGAATTAAACTTAGGCGCAACAGTTGCTGGAGCTATCTTCTTGGGCGTGGCAACATCACTTCCAGAACTTAGCGCATCCGTGAATCTTGTGCGCATTGGTAATTTCAACGCCTCTTTTGGAAATATTGTAGGAAGTAATTTATTTAATTTCATCATTCTTTGTTTTGCGGATGTAATCTTCTTAAAAGGAAGTATCTATATTCATGAGACACAAGTGTTGAACTTATTAGGGTTTGGCGTGTTATCTATGATTGCGACTTTAGGGGTGATTAAGTTTAAGAAGCATCGCATACTTGTCTTATTATGTAGTGTATTGATATTAGCTTCGTATGTAACAAGTATCGTGTTGTCTATTTAAGAAAGAATAAAAACAAAAGAAAGTAAAAGGATAACGCAATAAGGTTGTCGTAGGATACATATATTGTGTTCTACGGCTTTTTTACAGTAATAAACAGGAGTAGAAAGAGCATCTTCATATTATGGGGTAGCTTTCTATTGTTTGTGTTTCTTTCTTCGCGATTTAGCTTGAGTTGCTATTTCGCTTAATTCTTCCTTTGATAATTCAGGTAAGTGTTCTAGTTTATCGAGGAACAACATCATACTTTCGTCTGATTTCATCTTCATGATTTCTGTATAATAGCTTACCAATACACCAGGAATAAGCGCAATCACTATGATGCCATAGAGCGCAATTACAACAATGATAATTCTTCCAATGAGTGTAGTCGCAGTAAAGTCTCCAAAGCCTATTGTGGTAACTGCGGTAAAACAAAACCATAAAGCATCTCCGTATGATTGGATGCCAGGCTCCACTAACAAAATGAAGAATGCGGCTATTAACGTAAACCCTATAAAAGAGGTGACGATTTTATCGGTGTTTGTGAATCTTAAGATTCGTATGAATACGCGAGAATTTTTCATTTGGAAGTACTCCTTTTCTGTTCTTATCTATTTATCATTATACCGTATAGAAACGATTCAAGAAAAGGAAAATGAGAAATGCATAAAGTAATTAAAATTTCATTGAAAATATGGTATCATATAGAAAGTGGAAATGAGGTATTTGATGGAATTAAAATTGATAGATTTAGTGCGTAAAATAGATGAGAACTATTCCGATTTAGGATACTTTGAAGATGGTTCTTTTACTATGAAGCCAGTATATATGAAGGGTAGTAATACGTTACGATTGGATGTTCGTTTAAAGACTCCTTTACCATATGAGGTATGGGATGTTTTTTGTGTACGATTGATGAAAGCGACACGTTGTAAAGTAGATATGCATATTCAATGTGATCAACCGAGTGCGGATGTTTTAAATGTTTCCAACTATATACATCATTTCGTTAGTTTACAACCTCATTTAAAATTGTTTTCTGAGTTCCTTCCTAAAATTGAAGAGGATAAATATGTTATCTATCAAATTGGGGATGAAGCTTGTAAAGATAAGGCAATTCAAAATAAGCATTTAGTAAAAGATTTTCTTGCGAAGTGTGGATTTGATTTAGAGATTCATGTGGAAGATATGAAAATTACACAGAACGTACAAAGTGTACGTGTACGTGATGATGCGCCAAAACCTATGAAAATCTTTGAAGAAAAGAAGGCGATGAACTTTAAACCGAAAGGGAAAAAGGGATTGGATCAATATATGGCATTCTCTATTCATGATATTAGCGAAGAATGTCACGGCGTAAAGATACAAGGGAAAATATTTGAGAGTGAAACAAGAACTCTACGTACAGGGAAAGATATTCAAACGTTATGGATTGCGGATGAAGATGATGCGATTGTCATGAAACGTTTTGAACGTGGTGCCATTACAAAAGAGGTACTGGGTGAAATCAAGGTAGGAGATATGGTCATTGCTTATGGAAAGGTAGAGTTTGATTCCTTCTTGCGTGATCTTGTATTTATGCCAGATGTTATTGAGAAAATTCATGAAGTAAAACGTGTGGATGAGGCAGAGGTAAAACGTGTAGAATTGCATGTACATACCAAGCTTTCAGAAATGGATGGCGTTTGTAATATTGAAGAGTATATCAATGCGGCAAATGAATGGGGAATGGATGCGGTCGCATGTACAGATCATTTAGTAGTACAGGCGTTCCCAAAAGCACAACACAAAGTATCTGCCATTAATAAAGGCAGAGAAAAACCATTTAAAATGATTTATGGGATTGAAATGAACATGGTAGATCCTAAGTTACAGATTGTACGCAATATCGCAGATATCGAGTTAGAAAAAGGAACGTATTGCGTATTTGACTTAGAGACTACGGGGTTATCAAGCCGATTTGATCATATCATTGAATTTGGTGGTCAAATTGTGAAGGACCGTGCTTGTGTAAAGAGTTTACAGATGTTTATTAAACCACCTGTTCCTTTGAGTGCGTTTACTACGGAATTAACAGGTATTAGTGAAGAGCATATGAAAGATGCCAAGCCGTTTGCGCAGTGTATTGATGAAATCCTTGAGTTTATTGGGGATAGCATCTTGGTTGCGCATAATGCAAGCTTTGACTACAACTTTTTGAATGATGAACTCGCTCGTATTGGAAGACCTCCATTGATGAATCCAGTTATCGATACATTGGATTTAGCAAGAAGTATGCAAGCGGATCGTAAAGGATATCGTTTAGGACAGATTGCTCGTTCTTATGGTATTCGATATGATGAAGATGTTGCCCATCGTGCGGATTATGATGCGGAAGTACTAGCTCAAACATATATGAATATGTTGAATGACTTAAAGGAAATCAAGAATCTACAAGAACTTCAAGATATGCAAAGTGATGGAAGCTTTCGAAAAGTACGTACCAAACATGTTACGATACTTGTGAAGAATATGGCGGGTTTAAAAGAACTTTTTGAATTAGTGACATTATCGCATACGGATTATTTGGCCTATAACAGTAAGTCTACTAACAACATAGTGGCGGAACCAAGAATTGTACGTAGTGAAATTGAAAAACGTAGAAGAAATGGAAACTTGTTAATTGGTTCTAGCTGTTTAAATGGCGAAGTGTTTGATATGGCACAGACGCGTAATGAAGAAACATTGTTGGAAGTGATGCAGTTCTATGATTATATCGAAATACAACCGTTGGGGAATTATAAGCATTTGATTGAACGTGATTCCATAGGAAGTATGGATCGTTTGAAAGAAATCTTACAATCAATTATGGATGCGGCTAATAAGTTAGGAAAAAGAATTGTGGCTACTGGGGATTGTCATTATGTACATCCAAATCAAAAAATGATTCGCGATATTTATATTTCATCCCAAGCAATTGGTGGAGTACGTCATCCTTTATATATCTATAATCAAGAAAAACGACGTAAAATTAAAGCGCCAAGCCAACACTTCCTTACTACAAATGAAATGTTGAAAGAATTTGAATGGGTTGGAAATAAAAAGGCATATGAGTATGTAGTGGAGAATACCAATGCAATCGCAGATATGATAGAGTTGGTATTACCAGTAAAAGATCGTTTGTATCCACCAGATATCGAAGGATCTGATCAAAAGCTAATTGATATATGTTATGAAAATGCACATAAGAAATATGGGCCTAATTTACCTGAAATTGTGGAAGAGCGATTGAAGCGGGAATTGGATAGTATTATTGGACATGGTTTCTATGTGGTTTACTATATCTCTCATCTTCTTGTGAAGAAGAGTTTGAATGATGGATATTTGGTTGGCTCACGTGGTTCGGTAGGTTCTAGTTTTGTTGCTACAATGTCGGAAATTACTGAGGTAAATCCACTCGCACCGCATTATGTGTGTCCAAAGTGTCATTATGTAAAATTCTTTACAGATGGAAGTGTGGCGGATGGATTTGATTTGCCTGATATTCAGTGTCCAGAGTGTGGCGAAACCATTCGTGGAGATGGACATGATATTCCATTTGAAACGTTCTTAGGTTTTGAGGGGGATAAAGTTCCCGATATCGATTTGAACTTCTCAGGAGATTATCAACCAACAGCACATGCATATACCAAAGAAGTATTTGGTGATGATCACGTATATCGGGCAGGTACCATTGGTACTGTTGCGACACAGACAGCCTTCGGGTATGTAAAAGGATATGAAGAGGAAATGGGTATTGAGGGTACTATGCGTAATGCGCAAGTACTTAATCTAGCAAAAGGGTGCGAAGGTGTAAAACGTACTACAGGACAACATCCTGGTGGTATCATTGTCATTCCTTTGGATTTGGATGTGCATGATTTCACTCCTGTGCAATATCCTGCCAATAACCCTTATGCCGATTGGAAGACGACCCATTTTGAATTCCATGACATTCATGATAATGTATTAAAGTTTGATATTTTAGGACATGTCGATCCAACTGCAATGAAAATGTTGGAAAGAATCAGTGGTATTGATCCAGTAAGTATTCCAATGAATGATCCAGCAACTATGAGTATCTTCTCTAAAGTAGATGCTTTAAAAATTGATACATCAAGATCTACAGAGAAGACAGGAGCTGCGGGATTACCAGAGTTTGGTACACCGTTTGTACGTGGCATTTTGGAACTTACACAGCCAACGACCTTTGATGAACTTCTAAAGATATCCGGATTGTCCCATGGTACTGATGTTTGGTTGGGAAATGCCAAGGATTTAATCGATCAACAAATCTGTACCTTGAAGAGTGTTATAGGTTGTCGAGATGACATCATGGTATATTTGTTGCATAAAGGGCTCGCGCCAAAACTATCCTTTACAATCATGGAATCTGTACGTAAAGGTAAGGGATTAAAAGATGAATGGATTCCAGAAATGAAAAAGTGTGGAGTGGAAGACTGGTATATTGATTCTTGTTTGAAAATCAAGTACATGTTCCCGAAAGCCCATGCGACGGCATACGTTATGATGGCCATTCGTATCGCATGGTTTAAAGTGCATAAACCACAATACTATTACTGCATGTTCTTCTCTATTCGTTGTGATGCTTATGATATTGAAACGATGATTAAGGGGGAACAAGCAATTCGTCGTAAGATGACGGATATCGATGATCGTTTAAAAGATAACAACTTAAAACGTGATGTGACAAAGAAAGATAAAGATATTTACAATACACTTGAGTTAGCACTAGAAATGGTACTGCGTGGTTTCTTTTTTGAAAATATCGATTTGAATCGTTCTGCGTCCAATGAGTTTATTGTAGATCCAGAAAATGAATCACGCATCATACCTCCTTTTACATCCATCGATGGACTTGGAGAGAACGTTGCGGATACAGTGATTGAAGCACGTAAAAATGGTCCTTTCTTATCAAAAGAAGACTTGCAAAGACGTACGTCATTAAGTGGAACATTGGTAAAGAAACTAGAATCCATGGGTGTACTTGAAGGCTTGCAAGATGAGAACCAAATGGCATTGTTTTAAGAACAGGGAAACCTGTTCTTTTTGTATGTTAGAGTAGAAGGAGGTTTCAAAAGAGAATGTGATGAATTTTAAACAAGTTTTCGTATAAGACTTAAAATACAGGGGTATTGAAAAATGTCCTTCTTTTTTTTGCGAAAAATTCTACTTATATGAAAGGGAGGGGAGAATTTCAAAACTTAATAAAAAAACATAAAAAATATATATACAAAATATAAAGAAAAGGGTATAATGGTGGTAGATAGTAGCGCGAAGTGGTAGAAAGTGGAGGAAATGGCTTATGTTCATGGGTGAATACGCTCATAATATTGATAAAAAAGGTCGTATTATTATCCCAGCCAAATTCCGTGAGGAACTTGGTGAACAGGTAATTGTCACAAGAGGTCTTGATGGCTGTCTTACGATCTATACCAATGAGCAATGGCAGACAATTTATGAACAGTTGTTGAAACTGCCTTCTACAAAAAAAGATGCTCGTATGTTTGTACGTATGATGACGAGCAAAGCTGCTGAATGTGAAATTGATGGTCAAGGACGTATCTTGATACCTGCACCGCTCATTCGTATTGGTGAATTGGTAAAAGAATGTATGGTCATTGGTGCTGCTAATCATGTAGAAATTTGGTCCAAAGAGAAATGGGATCCAGTGGACGATGAAGCAAATGCGACGTTTGAAGAAATCGCAGAAAATCTTACGGAGTTCATGTTATGAGTAAACATTACAGCGTTCTCTTAGAAGAATGTATCGAAGGATTACATATAAAACCCGATGGTATTTATGTAGATGGAACCTTGGGAAGAGGTGGACATAGTTGTGAAATATTAAAACATATTCCACAAGGTCACCTATATGCGTTCGATCGAGATGAAACAGCAATTGCAGAGTCAACACAACGTTTACATGAAATTGGTGACAATTTCACCCTGATTCATAATCAGTTTTCAAACTTGAAACAGGAATTACATAAATTAGGCATTGAACATTTTGATGGTATGTTACTAGATTTAGGAGTTTCATCTCCTCAATTTGATGATGCACAACGGGGCTTTAGTTATCGTTACGATGCGTTATTGGATATGCGAATGGATCAAACACAAGCAATTAGTGCTTATGATATCGTTAATACATATGATTATCATGAATTGGTTCGTATCTTCTATCAATATGGAGAAGAAAACTTCGCTAAACAAATCGCAAGAAAAATTGAAAAACAAAGAGAAACAAAACCAATAGAAACAACCTTTGAGTTGGTAGATGTCATCAAATCTGCTTTACCATCCAAAGTGCTAAACAAAAAAGGACATCCTGCAAAGAAAGTATTTCAAGCAATACGAATTGCGGTGAATGATGAACTCAAAGAAATTGAGTTAGTCCTACAGGATGCACTAGATATGTTAAATGTAAATGGAAGACTCTGTGTGATATCCTTCCAATCCTTGGAAGATCGCATTGTAAAAGAAGCATTCCATAAAGTTGCGACACCTAAAAAAGTGGACAAACGTATCCCTATCCTTCCAAAGGATATGGAAGAAGTACCATTTCGTTTGGTGAATCGCAAACCTATTACAGCGAATGAAGAAGAACTAGAAGAAAACAATCGTTCTCATTCCGCTAAACTTCGAATAATTGAAAGAGTAAGGTGAGTTATATGGCGAAGGCAAAATTAGTAAAAAGAAAAAGAAGATTAAGAATCGAGGCAATAGCGACATTAGTATTTACATTGTCAATTTTTATGTATCTTGGCGCTATTTTTGGACTTCAGTCATACAATATCATGTTGCAAAAAGAAGCACAAAATATTCAAGAAAAGGCAGGTACTTTAAAAGCTGCTGTCGCAAATCTTGAAACGGATGTAAATAACCTTGAAAACCGTGAACGAGTGGTAGGTATGGTTGAATCCGAAGGAATCAGCTATAATCAAGGAAATATAGTAACAATCGAAGATGAGTCTTCCAAGTAATAAAGGCGTGATTAAATGAATCCCAAAAGAAGCAATCGAACCTTATTTTTTACACTAATCATAATGGGGATTATTGGAGCAATCGTTATTTCCAATGTCCTTTTTACTATGGTTACACATACGCATCTACGTAGTGGTATCAATATAAAGGAATACAAAGATTCTTCTATATCAAATACGAATGTTATTAAGGCAAAACGTGGAACCATTTATGATCGCTCAGGGGAAGTAATCGCACAGGATGAAGATTCTTATACAATCATTGCGTATCTAGATAAATCGCGTAAAGGAATTGGTGATAAGCCAGCCTATGTTGCGGATGTTCGTAAAACCGCAAGACTATTAGCAACGAAACTTGATATGAGTGAAGATGACATTTATCAAAAACTAAGTGACGCTAAGGAAAAAGGGAGCTATCAAACCTATTTAGGTACAAAAGGAAAGAATTTAAGTACGAATGTTAAAGAAGGCATTGAGTCTTTAGAATTGCAAGGGATTTCCTTTGAAAAGTCTGTAAAAAGAAATTATCCAAATGGTATATTTGCTTCACAACTCATTGGATTTGCACAATATAGTGATACAGATGAAATGCTTGCAGGTGTACAAGGGCTTGAAAGTACATTAAACGAGTATTTGACTGGGACGGATGGATTAGAAACCTATCAAAAAGATGTAAATGGAAATATCATTCCAGGTACACCATATACAAAAGAATATGAACAAGACGGAAATAATGTAACCCTTACCCTTGATCGTAACGTACAACTTACGTTACAGAGCAGTTTACAGAAGACGGTGGAAAAATCAGGTAAAATAGGTTGGGGAATTGTCATGGAAGTGGAAACAGGGAAAATATTAGGGTATGCATCGTATCCGACATATGATTTGAATACACGAGAAGGCTCTGCAGAAAATGGAACCAATGTCCCTGCTATGTACCTTTATGAACCAGGTTCTGTTATGAAGGGAATCACATATGCGGCCGCAGTTGATTCTGGGGTATATCCTTATGACACAAATTTTTCAAGTGGAACCTTCTATTATAATGTAGATGGTGATGGTAAAATTTATCGCACCTCCGCAAATGATGGACCCTATGCGGCGATTCAAGATGCATTGGGTAAAAATCATGGTACTTTATCATTTGATAAAGGATTTACTATTTCGAGTAATATTGGGATTTGTGAGTTACTTTCAAAGTATATGAATCCAGAGGTATACAAAGAGTATGTAGAAAAGTTTGGCTTTGTAAAACAAGTTGCGATTCCTTTTGTGAACAATGAGGCTGGTGGCATGAGTTGGACTTATCCATCCGATAAATTATCTGTTGGATTTGGACAGGCAATACAAATAAATGCGCTCCAAATGGCACAAGCTTATACAGCGATTTTAAACGATGGGAAAATGGTGCGTCCATATGTTGTAGAACGTATTACAGATGCCAATTCCAATAAAATCATCAAACAATATGGTACCAAACAAGTAGGTACTCCAATTTCACAAAAAACGAGTGAATATATGCGTAGTTTGATGAAGACGGTTGTGGAAGATAGTGCGGGGACAGGACAAGCGTATCGTTTAGATGATGTAAGTGTCATTGCGAAAACTGGTACAGGGGAAGTTGCCACAGCAGAAAAAGGATATAATTCAGGAATTTGGACAAGCTCTGTTATGCTGGCAGCGCCTTATGACGACCCAAAAGTCATGGTGTATTATTGTTTCCAAGGTTCTGATATTATTAATTTTGATCGTTCTCCTATGAAAGATGTTATGCGTGCAGCACTTGTCGCAGCGAATGTTTCTAGTGGCGCAAATGCATCCGAAGAAAAGAAAACATATTCTGAATGGAAAGATTATACAATGCCTTCCATTACCAACCATACTTTAGAGTATGCGAAAAATAAGCTAGTAGATATGAAAGTTGGACAGATTGTAATTGGAGATGGAACAAGTGTAGTTAAGCAGTATCCTGCTAGTAATTCTACGATTGTATCGAATCAAAATGTCTTTATCTTAACCGATGGGGCAGTTATCACGATGCCAAACATGAGTGGTTGGACAAAGAAAGATATTACTGCATTTTGGGAATTGACTGGCATTTCTGTAGAAATGGATGGTTCAGGAGTTGTGGTGAGTCAAGATATCGCAGAAGGTAAGACGATTGATAAAGATAGTATCATAAAAGTAAAAATGGAATAAATGAGCACTCGAGTCCTTGGATTTGAGTGTTTTCTATTTCATTATCATTTTTTATATGTCTTCGTCATAAGATACAACGAGGTGATATCATGATCCGTGGTAAAGTAAAGAGTCGAATACATATTATATTCTTATGTGCAATGATGATATTTGCATGCATCTTAGGTAAGCTTGGGTACGAACAAATTTTTCATCATACGGACATCATGGAAAAAGCCTTAAATCTTTGGGAGAGGGATTTTACGGTGGCAGGATTACGTGGGTCGATTCTTGATAAAAATGGAACTGTACTCGCTCATGATATCCCAAGTACATCGGTGATGGTGGTGCCTGCCCAAATTACAGACGCAAGTGGTACAGCGAAACAACTTGCGAAGATACTAGAAGCAGATGAAAAAAAGATTTATGAAACGATTAGTAAAAAGGTAAGTACACAAAAGATACAACCAGAAGGAAGGCTTATTAGCAATGAGAAAGCAAATGCATTAGAGGCTTTGGATTTGCCAGGGGTATACTTGGTACAAGATTCCTTGCGTAATTATCCTAATAACAATTATCTTGCGCAAGTATTGGGTTTTACTGGGATTGATAATCAAGGACTTGCGGGTTTAGAGTTACAATACAATGATATTCTTACTGCACAAAGTGGTGCCTTAAACATTCCATTTGATGCGAAAGGACACAACGTTGAATTATACAATGAATCTTATGAGGCCCCTGGAAGAGGAATGGATGTCGTATTAACCATCGATGCGAAGATACAAGATATCGTAGAGCGAGAAATGAACAATCTTGTAAAACGATACAAGCCGAAGAGTTGTTTAGCACTTGCGATGAATCCGAAAACAGGAGAGATATTGGCGATGGTATCAAAGCCAGACTATAATCCAAATAAATATCAAGAGTATTCTAGTGATATTTATAATCGAAATCTTCCTATTTGGATGAGTTATGAGCCTGGTTCTACTTTCAAGTCGGTAACCTTTGCGTCAGCTTTAGAATTAAATTTGTTTGATATGTTTAAAGATACCTACTATGACAAAGGGTATGAAATGGTAGGGGGTGCTAGAATCAAGTCTTGGAAAGCTGGAGGACATGGACAACAGACGTTCTTACAAGTGCTTGAGAACTCTAGTAATCCAGGGTTTGTGGAAATCTCTAGACGTTTAGGTTTAGATAATGAATATGAGTATGTGAAAAAATTTGGATTTGGAGAGAAGACAGGAATAGATTTACCCGGAGAATCTAAGGGGATCATGTTTAAAAAGAGTGCGATGGGAGAAGTAGAACAAGCAACCGTAGCCTTTGGACAAGGATTGAGTGTAACACCAATTCAGTTAGTTACTGCATTCTCTGCGATTGTGAATGGAGGCACTTTATATGAACCATATATTACAAAAAGTATCAATGATCCGATTACCCATGATCCGATATTAGAATATAAACCAACCATCAAACGTAAAGTAATTAGTGAAGATACAAGTAAAAAAATGCGCTATGCATTAGAGAGTGTTGTAGCCAATGGTGGTGGTAAACAAGCCTATTTAGAAGGATATAAAATCGGTGGAAAAACAGGAACTGCACAAAAGGCAGAAAATGGAGTGTATTCAAGTTCTAGTTATATTCTATCTTTCTTATCTGCGGCACCAATTGATGATCCTGAAATCGTACTTTATATTGCGGCCGATAGTCCACAAAATAATATTCAATACGGGGGTACGGTGATTGCGCCAATCGCAAAAGCTTGTTATGAGGATATCTTGCCTTATTTAGGAGTCAAGAAAGTAGACGATCAAATACCAAAGAAATTGGTATGGCCAGAAACAGAAAATATCAAAGTTGCGGATTTCGTTGGGAAGAAGAAAAAAGAAGTAGTACAAGAAGGTGTACGTTTTAGTTTTATTGGTGAAGGAGATACTGTGTTAGAACAAATGCCAGAAGCTGGCACAACCTTCAGTTCACAGGGAGGGGAGGTTTGGATTTATCTTGGAGACGATAACGTTAAGTAAACTATTGGAAGCACTACAAATTCCTTGTCAAGATGATAGGATTGTAAAAGGGATCAGTGACCATAGTAAAGAGATACAAAAAGATTGGGTATTTGTGTTACGTGATCATAGTGAACATGCGAAAGAATACGCAAAGGAAGCATTAAAGAATGGTGGAGTTGTGTTATGTGATCAAGAACTGCAACAAGAACATGTATATAGAGTGGCACATATTGAATTTGTTGTAGGGGTGTTGATCAATAGGTTTTATGGAGACTTATGTACTGCGTTATGTGTTATTGGGGTAACGGGAACAAGTGGGAAAACAAGTGTTGCCTCTTATATTACACAATTATTGGAAATGGAAGAGAAAAGGGTATTGCAGATTGGGACTGGATTTATAAAATATCATCAACTGATAGAAAGAACACATAATACGACTCCCGGGTGTTTTCAACTCGCGCAATGGTTTCAAAAGGCATTGGACTTTGGATGTGATTATATAGTAATGGAAGTAAGTTCACATTCAATTGATCAAAATCGTATACGTTTTATTAACTTTGATATGATTTTATATACCAATATCACACGAGATCATTTAGATTATCATTTAACTTCAACACATTATCGCTATACAAAGTTTAAATTGCGTCAATACTTAAAGACCAATGGCGCCATCATTTATAATGCAGATATGCCATATATGCAAGAGCTTGTTCATCTAGCGAATTATAATTGTATTTGTTTTGGTATGGATCAAGCACATTTTCCTATTCGTAAAGTTATGCTTAGTGATCATGATATTGCGTTTGAGGTTCAAGGATATCCATATCGTGCGCCTTTGTTGGGAATGATCAATGTTTATAATTTATGTGAAGCATTGATAGCGGTGCATCGATTAGGGACAAGTTATGAGCGTTTACAAGACTTGGTTGGTGGAATGAAGGGTGTTGCGGGAAGAATGGAACTAATAGAGGCAAATGATTTTTATATTTGGTTGGATTATGCGCATACCTATGATGCGTTAAAGAATCTTTTGGAATTTGCGAATCTTGTGAAAAAGGGAAGAATCATAACACTGATTGGATGTGGGGGAGATCGCGATCGTAGTAAACGTCCTATGATGGCGGATGTAGCCTCTACGTATAGTGATATTGCGATTTATACAAGTGATAATCCTAGAGGAGAAAGTGTATATAAAATTCTAGAAGATATGTGTCTTCATCCACATGATAATGTAAGGATTTTTGAGAATCGTTATTTTGCGATAAAACATTCTGTTAAAATTGCCCAAAAAGATGATATAATAATAATCGCTGGAAAAGGAGACGAGGATACCATCACCATTCGTGTAGTGGAATACCCCTTTTCTGATCGCTCTTGTATATACAAGTTGCTATATAAGGAGGAACTAGAGTGGAATTAAAATATCTACTTGCATTCGGATGTAGTTTGGTAGCGACCTTCATTGTCATGCCAATCCTCATTCCGTTTCTACATAAAATCAAATTCGGACAAAGTGTTCGAGAAGAAGGACCAAAAAGCCATATGGCAAAAACAGGAACGCCAACCATGGGTGGGTGTGTCTTTGTAATTGTCCCAGTATTGGTATTGTTAATCTTGGATTATAAAGCATTCTTTTCAAAAGAAATGTTAATTGTAGTCTTTGCATATCTTGGGTATGCAATGATTGGGTTTATTGATGATTTCTTAATTGTTGTGAAAAAGAATAACGATGGATTAAAACCGAAAGTTAAATTTCTAATGCAATCTGTACTAGCTATCGTCTTTTATTTGTTTTATCAATCCATGGCGGCTACATTTGTAGAAATACCAGTGTTCCATATGACAATTGAACTAGGATTCTTGTACTTTGTGTTAATCTTTATCATGTTTACGGCAGAGAGTAATGCGGTCAACTTTACAGATGGTTTGGATGGACTTTGTGCTGGGACTTCTCTTATCGCGATTGCGCCATTTATCATCTTTGCCTTACTACAAGAAAATAGCGATTTAGCAATGTTCTTGTTAGCGGTCAGTGGAAGTCTTTTAGGGTATTTACGATTCAATATTCATCCTGCGAAGATTTTTATGGGGGATACAGGATCTCTCGCCCTTGGTGGTTTGATTGCGGCATCCGCTATGATTTTGAAAAAAGAATTGTTATTGTTAGTGATTGGTGGCGTGTTCTTAATGGAAATGTTATCTGTTGTGATTCAGGTTACCTATTATAAACGTACGAAGAAAAGAATTTTCCGTATGGCACCTCTTCATCATCATTTTGAAGAAGGTGGAATGAAAGAGACACAAGTAGTGATTATGTTTTGGAGTATTGGTTTTGTACTAGCAGCTATAGGATTATGGCTAGGGGTGATATAACATGAAAACAAACGTATTGGTGATTGGAGCGGCTAGAAGTGGCATTGCAGTTTCGAAGCTTTTACATCGACATGGATTTCATGTAATCCTAACGGATATGAATGAAATCAAAGAAAAAGAAGAACTTATTCAACAAGGGATGGAAGTGTATGATCAAGGACATCCTGAAACTTTAAAGCACTGTGAGTATGCATTTGTTGTAAAGAATCCAGGGATTAAATATACCGTACCTTTTGTGAAATATTTTGTGGATCATCAAGTACAGGTTTTAACGGAAGTGGAGATTGCATATCGTTATGCATCGAAATTTCATTATGGTGCGATTACAGGAACCAATGGAAAAACAACGATTACGACGATGTTGTATGAGATGTTAGAATATAATCATAAAGCACTTGTTGCAGGAAACATCGGTGTACCATTGAGTGAACAAGCCTTTGAATTTGAAGGTGAGGAAAAAGATGTTGCGCTAGAATTGAGTAATTTTCAATTATTAGGAATTGATACCTTTCGTCCAACCGTGAGTGTTGTTTGTAATCTTGCGCCTGATCATTTGGATTATATGCCAAGTGTAGAATCGTATTATGAATCTAAAATGCGAATCTATGAGAACTGTAAAGGTGAAGATTGGTTTTTACGTAATGTAGATGATGAAACCTTGATGAAGTATGCAGTTAAAATCCCATGTCAAGTAATCGATTTTTCACTTGTGAGAGATGATGTAGAACTATATCGACATGAAGGTAGTGTATATTTAAAAGATATGAAGCTATTTGATGAAACTGATTTAAAAGTAGTAGGGGATTATAATTTATCCAATGCTATGGTGGCTAGTTGTATGGCATTCAAACTCGGTGTAAGTGTCGAGGACATTCAACAAGCAATACGTGCATTTAAGCCAGTAGAACATCGTTTAGAATACATTGGTGAAAAAGATGGAGTTAAGTTTTATAATGATTCCAAAGCTACAAATACCCATGCAGTTGTGGCAGCCTTACAATCCTTTACCAAGAATATTATTTTATTGGCAGGGGGGCATGACAAAGGTATTAGCTTTGATGATTTAAAACCATTTGATGAACGAGTGAAACAATGCATTTCTTTTGGAGAAACAAAAGAACAGTTCAAAGATATCTTCCATAATGTAACTACAAAAGAAACTATGCAAGAGGCACTTAATGAAGCAGTTCGTATCAGTGCACCAGGAGATGTGATTTTATTGTCACCAGCATGTTCTAGTTACGATCAATTTCCAAATTATGAAGTACGAGGAAAAATGTTTAAGGATATGGTAAACGAAGTACTTGCGAAATAATATTCTTTCAATTTCGTTATAAAACAAAAGAAAGATTGTGCTTTTGTAAAGCAACGTGTAAAATATTAAAATGAAACAGGAGGAGTATTATGTTAGAAATTTTAAAGTCGATTATATATGGTATTATTGAAGGAATCACGGAATGGTTACCAATCAGTAGTACAGGACATATGATATTGGTAGAAGAAGTTATGCCAATGGATGTATCAAAAGAGTTTTGGAGTGTATTTCTTGTGGTTATCCAATTGGGTGCCATCTTAGCAGTGGTATTATTGTTTTGGCACAAAATCTTTCCATTTAATCTAAAGAATAAAAATCGTCCATTCGTTCGTTATGATATTATGAATTTATGGGGAAAAATCTTAGTTGCATGTATTCCTGCGGCTATTATTGGATTGGCGTTCGATGATATACTAGAAAAATATTTATACAATGGTTGGGTAGTTGCGATCATGTTGGTATTGGTAGGTATTGCCTTCTTGTTTATCGAGAATAAAAACAAAGGAAAACGCGCACGTGTTACTACACTAGCTGAGTTGTCTTATAAAGACGCCTTGTTGATTGGTGGATTTCAGCTAATCGCTGCAATTTTTCCAGGGACAAGTCGTTCTGGCGCAACCATTCTTGGTGGCTTGATGATTGGTGTTAGTCGTACCATTGCGGCAGAATTTACGTTCTTCCTTGCGATTCCAGTTATGTTTGGTGCGAGCTTGTTAAAGATTGTGAAATTCGGATTTGGATTTACAGGAACAGAACTTACAATCCTTATTGTGGGGATGATTTCTGCTTTCATCGTTTCCTTAATTGTTATTCGATTCTTAATGAGCTATATTAAGAAACATGATTTCAAAGTTTTTGGTTACTATCGTATTGTGTTAGGAATCGTTGTTTTAATTACTTTCCTAACAGGAATTTTATAAGATATAAGGGACGAAAGTCTCTTTTTTAGTGAAAGGGAGGATTATAAATATGGTCTTATTAGTCATTGATACTCAAAAAGGTATTATGAAGGATGATGTGTATGCATTTGCTGTATTTGTATCAAATATCAAAAAGTTAATTGAAACTGCTCGTATGAATAACATCGAAATAATCTATGTTCGCCATCAAGATAAAGAGGGTGGAGAACTTGTAAGAGGATGCGATGCGTTTGAAATCTATGAACCATTTGCGCCTAAGGCAGGTGAAAAGATTTTTGATAAGAAAGTGAATAGTGCTTTTAAGGAATCGGGGTTATTGGATTATTTGAAAGGTAACAAAGAAAGAGAACTTATCATTACGGGATTACAGAGTGAATATTGTATCGATGCGAATATAAAGTGTGGATTTGAACATGAATTTCAAATCATCGTGCCTGCTTTTGCGAATTCAACAGTTGATAATGAATATATGAGCGCAGAAGAAAGTTATCACTATTATAACGATTTCCTATGGAAGGATCGTTATGCTACATGTATATCTATGGAAGAAACGTTACAAAGGATGCGAGGATTATGATGATTTTATACATCCATCGGTTGAGAAAGCTGTAAGCGTCGTTGTATTGTTTTTGCCTTTTATCATGGGGTGTATAAAAGAAGTGTTGATATGATAGAAAGAGTTTATCCTAGTAGATAGACTTTTTTTGCATTGGGTGTTGACAAAAAACAAAGTGTGCTGTATCATTGTGTTAAGCACTTAATACAGTGACACAGGAGGTGGTGTAATGATTACGGATTTCAGTAATGAGCGCCCGATTTATCTGCAAATTCTTGATTTAATTAAATTGGATATCATATCGGGGAAATACCATGAAGGAGAGAAACTTCCTTCTGTACGAGAACTAGCCGCAAGTTATCGAGTCAATCCGAATACTATGCAACGCGCCTTTTCAGAGTTAGAAAGTGCAGGGTTAGTATTTACAGAGCGTACAAATGGACGATTTGTAACGGAAGATAAACATGTGATCGCACAGCTGAAAAGAGAATTGGCTGTCGAAAAGGTGGAAGAATTTCTGGAAGCGATGAAATCGTTGGGGTATGAAGATGAAGAATTATTCGCATTCATTAGGGATGTTAGAAAGGAAGAGAAGAAATGAGTATTGTACAAATTAAAAATGTTAGTAAACGATTTGGAAACAAAGAAGCTTTAAAAAAAGTAAACTTGAATATCGAAAAAGGAAAGATTATAGGATTGTTGGGATCTAATGGAAGCGGAAAATCAACGTTGATAAAAATTGTCAATGACCTATTAGTTCCAACGACTGGTAATGTGTTAGTCAATGGTGAAAAACCAGGAGTGAATAGTAAGAAGGTAATCTCTTATTTACCAGAGAGAAGCTATTTGAGTTTCAATATGAAAGTTAAAGAACTGATTGCTTATTTCGCAGACTTCTATGAAGACTTTGATGAACAAAAAGCACATAAGTTGTTGGCAGACTTTGAAATCGATGAAAATGATCGATTGAAGACGATGTCAAAAGGTACAAAAGAAAAAGTACAGTTGATTATGGTAATGAGTAGAAATGCACAGTTGTATATTCTAGATGAGCCAATTGGGGGTGTTGACCCAGCTGCTCGTGATTATATCTTGGATACCATTTTAGCAAACTTCAACGAAGATGCATCAATCTTAATATCTACACATTTAATTGCGGATATTGAACGTATCTTGGATGATGTTGTATTTATTTCCAAAGGTGAAATTGTGAAGAATACATCTGCGGATGAATTGCGTAATGCGAGTGGGAAATCTATTGATGAAATTTTTAGGGAGGAATTCAGATGTTAGGGAAATTATTAAAGTATGATATAAAGTCTCAAGGAAAAAGTTTGTTGCCAATGTATTTGATTGCGTTAGGATTTGCATTAGCAACTCGTGGGATGAAGTATGTAGTAGATGCATTTCCAGTGGTATCAGTTGTCTATTCTTTTATGGTTACGATGTGTGTATTTGCACTTATTGCGGTTGTTGTTTGGACATTTATCGTGACGGTCAAACAATTTTACTTTAATGTATTAAAGGATGAAGGGTATTTAACACATACTCTTCCAGTCACAAGAAATAAAATCATTTTATCTAAGGAGCTTACATCTGTTGTGTTCATGGTGATTGCGACAGCAGTAGTAATCCTTGGTGTATTCCTTGCCTTTTATCAAGGAGGGGTTAAATCTTTCCTAGATCAAATAAGTGAAGTGTTCGCGATAAATGGAGTAGATAGTACAAAGGCACTCATTTGGATTATTGTTATACTTGCGATTAGCTATATCTCCTATGTTCAAATGGCATTTACGTCATTGATGATAGGGCAAACGCAAAATATGAATAAGATCTTGTTTTCAATTGTAGCTGCTATCATTATCTATGTTATTCAAAGCATATTGAGTCTTATTATGTTAGGGATTGATATTTTCATTAATCCAGAATTAATGGATGTTATGAATACATCGAATCCGTTATTATCAGATGTTTGGCAATATGTAGAATTGATATTTATATCCACAACAATTCTTACAATTATATCTATGGTAGTGTTCCATGTCCTATCTGTGGTTCTTGCGAATTATAAATTAAATCTTGAATAAAAAATAGAGGATGTCTTAGGACATCCTCTATGTGTTTTAGTTGAACAATTGAAATCCAACTTTCTTTTTTACTTTCATAAGTTTCTTTTGCGCAATTGCTCGAGCTTTGTCGTTTCCCTCGGCAATTACTTTTTCTAACGTACCACTACTTAGGATTTCTTTGTATTTCTTTTGTAAATCAGTAAGGAAGTTAAATACAGCTTCACCAACTTCTTTCTTGAAATCTCCATAGCCTTTTCCTTCATAACGTTGAACGATGGATTCTATTTCTTCTCCAGTTAAGGAAGAAAGGATCATAAGAAGATTGGAAATTCCAGGTTGTTGTTCCACATCATATGTAACAACACCTAAAGAATCTGTAACTGCAGACATAATCTTTTTACGAGCAACTGCAGGTTCATCTAATAAATCAATGGTACCTTTAGGGTTCTCTTCTGATTTTGACATCTTCTTTGTTGGGTTTTGTAGGGAATAAATTTTCGCTCCTACTTTAGCTACCAATGGTTCAGGAATCGCGAAGGTATCTCCATAACGATGATTGAAACGTTCTGCCAAATCTCTTGTAAGTTCTACGTGTTGTTTTTGGTCAAGTCCCACGGGTACATAATCCGCATCATATAATAGAATATCGGCTGCCATTAAAGCTGGATAAGTAAACAAACCAGCAGTGATACCAGTTTCACCTTTTGCGGTTTTATCTTTGTATTGCGTCATTCTCTGCATTTCTCCGATATAGGAATTACACGTCATAATCCAACCCAACTCTGCATGTTGTGGTAAATCACTTTGTAAAAAGATGGTCGCTTTGTTTGGGTCTAAACCCGCAGCTAGATATAAAGCAATTAAATCCTTTGTATTTTGTTTTAGTTCTGCACGTTCTTGAGGAACGGTAATAGCATGCATATTGGCAATGAATACATACATTTCATAATCTTCTTGGTACTCCACAAAATTACGGATGGCTCCAATATAATTTCCCAATGTTAATCTTCCTGTTGGCTTAATGCCACTTAGCATTCGTTTCATAAAATATCCTCCTAAAATAAAAAAAGTACCCTGTAGGGACGCATATAGCGTGGTACCACCCAACTTGCTTCATATGAAGCCACTTCTCATAACGGTGAGTTTCCGCTCAGATGAGTATGCTCGAAAGTCCCACTTCAAATATTAGGTGTACTGACTTTCACCAACCATCAGTTCTCTATTTAGCATCCATAACATTCTACTCTTACTTTTTCATTGCATATGTATTAACAGTATTATCATACTATCACAACGAATACTTGGCAAGAGGAAAACAAAAAAACTTGAAATTTCGCTTTCCATAAAAAACACTATACTATATAATAGAGGGGTGAAACCAAAAGGAGGCAGATATAGATGATTATCTTATATACATCACCAGGATGTGCAAGCTGTCGAAAAGCAAAACAATGGCTCAAAGACAACGATATGAAGTTCGTTGAGAAAAATATTTTTACGACTCTATTAAAAGAAGAGGAGATTAAATACCTCTTACAGAGAAGCGAAAATGGTACGGAGGATATCATATCTACACGTTCCAAAGTATTTCAAGAATTAAACAAAGATTTGGATGATTTATCCGTAAAAGAATTGGTTGATTTGATTCAGAAGAATCCTAGTATTCTAAAAAGACCAATTATGATCAATGAAAAAAGTTTTGTTGTGGGGTATGACGATGATGAAATCACAGCCTTTATTCCACCGAGCCTTAGAATCATGGCGGAAAAAGCATGTAATCCAAGTTGTGCAAATTATCCAATTTGTGGTAAAGTAAGAGAAGAAGCATAAAGTAGTGTGTATAGCATACTGCTTTTCTTTTTGTGCAACAAAACGATTGACGATACAATGTTCAAATGTAATAATTATCATTGAGATATGGGAGAGCTTATGAAATCTAATTTATTTGGGATCATGCAACGTGTTGGACGTAGCTTTATGTTGCCTATTGCCTTATTGCCCATTGCTGGACTTTTCTTGGGATTGGGTAGTTGTTTGACAAATGAAGCAACCATTGCATCACTGCATTTAGAAGGAATTTTAGGGCAGGGGATGTTTTTGCATGATGTGTTACAGGTGACAACAAAAGTAGGTAGTACAATATTTAATAATCTACCGATTATATTCGCGGCTTCAGTTGCCTTGGGTATGGCAAAAAAAGAGCGAGAGATTGCGACACTTTCCGCAATCGTAGCCTTTTTAGTAATGCATACGACCATCAATGGAATGTTGGTTGCGGATGGAAGAATCGTTGATGGTAAGGTAGCAAGTGATGTAGTGGATGGGACAATCAATTTCGTATGTGGGATTCAATCTTTAGAAATGGGAGTGTTTGGTGGCATTCTTGTTGGTTTAGGGGTTGCGTATTTACATAATCGTTTCTATCGCATCGAGCTACCAAGTGTATTATCGTTTTTTGAAGGTACGCGCTTTGTACCTATTATATCTGCAGTTGTATATTTGTTTGTGGGTTTCTTGATGTATTATATTTGGCCGTTCTTTCAAAATATGATATTTTCAGCAGGGGACTTTATAACGCAGTCAGGGTATATTGGAACTTTTGTGTTTGGTTGTATTAAGCGTATACTAAATCCATTTGGGTTACATCATGTATTCTATTTGCCTTTCTGGCAAACGGTTGTTGGTGGATCAATGGAAGTAAATGGTACGATGATTTATGGAGGACAAAATATTTTCTTTGCACAATTAGCGGATCCTAATACCATACATTTTAGTGCAGATGCAACTCGTTATTTTACGGGAGAGTTTCTGTTTATGATCTTTGGGTTGCCAGGAGCTGGTTTGGCAATGTATCGCTGTTGTAAGAAAGAATATAAAAAAATTGTGGGAAGTTTCCTTTTGACAGCATGTTTGACGAGTGTGTTAACGGGGATTACGGAACCTGTAGAATTTATGTTTTTATTCTCTGCGCCTATTTTGTATGTGATACATGTCATCTTTGTGGGAAGTGCTTATATGGTGGCGCAAATATTGAATATCACGATTGGACTTACGTTCTCGGGTGGACTGTTGGATTTTATTGTGTTTGGAGTTTTACAAGGGAATGATAAGACGAGTTGGTATTTGGCAATACCAGTAGGGCTTTTCTATTTCTGCTTATACTATTTTGTATTTAAGTTTATGATAGTCCGTTTTAATTTAAAGACGATTGGGCGAGGAGGGGCGCAAGATTTATTGGCTCTTACCATTCATAATAAGAAGGATAAACAGGAAAGTGATTCCTATGTGATTGATAAACAGGCACAACGTATTGTTGTGGGTGTAGGTGGACGTGATAATATTAGTAATCTAGATAGTTGTATTACGAAACTTAGACTTACCATCAATGATAGTGCAAAGGTAAATAAAGCGTTGTTGAAACAGGCTGGAGCAGCAGCGATTATTATGCATGGAAATGGACTACAAATCATATTTGGTCCGAAGGCTTCGATGATTCGTACAAATATCAAAGAATATTTATTGCATACGACAAAAGATGAGATGGAAGAAGAACAAGCATCATTATGTTTGGGGAATGTTGAAATTGGGTGTATTGTAGATGGGGAAGTCATGGCAATCGAAGAATCCTGTGATCAGATGTTTGCGCAAAAACTGATTGGTGATGGAGTGATGGTAAAACCTAACGATGGTTTGATTGTTGCGCCATGTGAAGGAGTTGTAACTATGATTTATCCAACAAAGCATGCAATTGGTCTATTGCTAGAGAATGGTATAGAGTTGTTGCTTCATTTTGGTACAGATACTGTCAATCTCAAAGGAGAAGGATTTGAACTTCTAGTAAGAGTCGGGCAGACTGTTTCAAAAGGTGATGTATTATGGAATGCAGATTTACGTTATATTCAAAAAGAAGCAACTTGCGAAAATATACTTGTGGTATTTACAAATCTCTCAGATGATTATAAAATTGAAAAAACATATAAATCAATGAGCAGAGGGGAAGTCATGATGAAACTCATCCGTGATTAAGAAAGGTGGAAGGCAAATGTATCGAGTGATTAAGGTGTTGAACAATAATACAATCCTTGCAGCCCACAATCAACAAGAAGTGGTTGTTATGTTTAAGGGTATCGGCTTTGGCAGAAAAGTCGATGAAGAATTTGAAGTTAGCAAACAAGCAAAAAAATACATTATGCAAAAAGATAACAATGATGCAAGAAGATCGAGTGAACTTTTGTATCAAATGGATCCTATTTATTTAGAGATTGCTTCGGAAATCATTTATTTAGCAAAAGAGAAATTTGAAAAAGTAGATGAGGGAGTCTTGTTGCCATTAGCGGATCATATTTGTTATGCCATCAAAAGGATGGAGGATGACTTAATGCCTTCCAATCCATTTCTAAATGATATACGTTTATTGTTTCCTGATGAATATGAAGTAGCTGAAAAGGGAAAAGATATCATAGAAGCAATGATATCAAAGACAATCAACGAAGATGAAATTGGGTATATTACATTGCATGTGCATTCTGCTATTTCTGCAAATAAAGTAAGTGATACCATGGAGGCAACACGCATCATCCATGAAAGTATTGATAGTTTACAACAAGATCTGGGTATTACGATTGATACAAAATCCATATCGTATGTTCGTTTGATGAATCATATTAAGTTTTTGATATTGCGATTGAATACAAATGAGAAGTTACAAATGGATATTAGTGAGTTCACGAAAGAAAAATTTCCATTTGCTTATGAGAAGGCCAAGGATGTATGTGAGGCTCTCTCAAAAACATTAAGTAAAAATCTTCCAGATAATGAAATTGGATATTTAGCACTGCATTTGGAAAGGATTTTATCGTGCATAACATAATAGGAAAAAAATGTATAAAAAATAAAAATTAGATATTGACAGTAAGCGCTTTACATGATATCATGGCAAAGTAAAACCGAATACTCATTAGTGTGTAACTGTTAAGGACAGGCATTAACTAATTTAAAGCAATGAAACATCTTTTTGTATAGATGTGAATTCTTTGAATAGTTGCCTGTCCTTTTTTTGCGCAATGAGTATTTACTTTTAAAAGAAAGGTAGGATATAACATGGTAGGAATTATTCTTGCTAGTCATGGTGAATTTGCTCAAGGCATACTGCAATCTGGTGCAATGATCTTTGGTGAACAAGCAAACGTGAAAGCTTGTACACTGATGCCAAGCGAAGGACCTGATGACATTCGCAACAAAATGGAGGAAGCAATTGCTGGATTTGAAGATAAAGATCAAGTTTTGTTTCTTGTTGATCTTTGGGGAGGCACTCCATTTAACCAAGCGAGCACATTACTAAATGGACATGAAGATACATGGGCAATCGTTACCGGTTTAAATTTACCGATGTTGATTGAAACTTATGGTTCTCGTTCTTTTATGGAAACTGCTCACGAAATCGCTTCACATATTGTAGATACTGGAAGAGAGGGTGTTCGTCCTTTACCAGAAGCATTAGAACCAAAGAAAAGTGAACAAGCTCCTGTAGCTGCACCAGTACAAGGTTCTATTCCAGAGGGAACAGTGGTAGGTGATGGACATATCAAATATGTTCTAGCACGTGTTGATACACGATTGTTACATGGACAAGTAGCAACCTCTTGGACAAAGACAGTGAAACCAACAAGAATCATTGTCGTATCTGATGGAGTTGCGAAAGATGATTTACGTAAAAAGATGATTGAACAGGCGGCTCCTCCAGGAGTAAAAGCAAATGTTGTACCTGTTGATAAAATGATTGAAGTTGCAAAAGATCCACGTTTTGGTTCTACAAGAGCAATGTTATTGTTTGAAACACCACAAGATGCACTTCGTGCAATTAAAGGTGGAGTAGATATCAAATCTATTAACTTAGGTTCTATGGCACATTCCTTAGGAAAAGCTGTTATTACCAAAGCAGTAGCAATGGGAAAAGAAGATGTAGAAACATTTGAAGAATTATTATCATTAGGAGTTGAGATTGATGTACGTAAAGTACCAACCGATTCTGCAGATGATTTTAAAGCAATTATGAAAAAAGCGAAAGCGGAAATAAAGTAGGAGGAAATATCAAATGTCAGTAATTACAATTTTATTGATTGTTATTGTAGCCTTTCTGGCTGGTATGGAAGGTGTTGTGGATGAATTCCAATTCCATCAACCATTGGTTGCATGTACGTTAGTTGGTTTGGTAAGTGGTCACTTAAAAGAAGGAGTTATCCTTGGTGGATCCTTACAGATGATTGCTCTAGGATGGGCAAATGTTGGGGCAGCGATTGCACCGGATGCGGCACTAGCATCGGTAGCATCAGCCATTCTTATGGTATTGGGGTTACAGGGTGGAAATACAGATGTAACAAATGCAATTAATACTTCTATTGCAGTTGCAATTCCATTATCAGTAGCTGGTTTATTCTTAACAATGATTTGTCGTACATTAGCAATTCCTATGGTACACTTCATGGATGGTTGTGCTGAAAAAGGAAACATGCGTGGTATGAGTATGTGGCACATTCTTGCAATTTGTATGCAAGGTCTTCGTATTGCAATTCCTGCATTAGCATTATGTATCGTTCCTGCAACTGCAGTAACGGATGCTTTAAATGCAATGCCAGCTTGGTTATCAGGTGGTATGGCAGTTGGTGGAGGAATGGTTGCAGCTGTAGGTTATGCTATGGTTATCAACATGATGTCTACAAAAGAAACTTGGCCATTCTTTGCTCTAGGATTTGTTCTTGCAGCAATTGGACAATTAACATTGATCGCATTAGGTGCAATTGGTGTTGCGCTTGCATTAGTATATCTTGGATTAAAATCAAACAGTAGCTCAAATGGTGGTAATGGCGGTTCCGCTGATCCATTAGGCGATATACTGAATGATTACTAGAAAGGCGTAGGAGGAAAAGAAAATGGCAGATAAAATTCAATTAACAAAAAAAGAACGATTTTCAGTAGCTATGCGTCACCAGTTCCTTCAAGGGTCTTGGAACTATGAACGTATGCAGAACGGTGGTTGGGCATTCTCCATCATTCCAGCAATTAAAAAATTATATCCTAATAAGGAAGATCAAATTGCTGCTTTAAAACGCCATATGGAATTCTATAATACACATCCATATGTATCCGCTCCAGTTATGGGAGTTACCTTAGCACTTGAAGAAGAACGTGCAAATGGTGCGCCTGTAGAAGATGCAGCGATTCAGGGTGTTAAAGTTGGTATGATGGGGCCTTTGGCTGGTGTCGGAGATCCTGTATTCTGGTTTACAATTCGTCCTATTTTAGGAGCATTAGGTGCATCCTTTGCATTGAGTGGAAATATCATTGGACCTTTGTTGTTCTTTGTTGTTTGGAATGTATTACGTCTTGCGTTCTTATGGTATACACAAGAATTCGGATATAAAGTAGGAACTTCTATCGCACAGGATATGTCTGGTGGGATCTTAGGGAAAATCACAAGTGGTGCTTCTATCCTAGGTATGTTCATCATTGGTTCCTTGGTACAACGTTGGGTAAGCATTAGCTTTACACCAATTGTATCTACGGTTGCTCAACAACCAGGTGCTTATATTGATTGGGCAAATCTTGAACCAGGAGCAAATGGTATCAAATCTGCATTGGAACAATTCGCTTCTTTAGGAGCAAATGGATTAAATGTAGATAAAGTAACAACATTACAACAAAATCTTGATCAATTGATTCCAGGGTTGTCTGCATTATTGTTGACATTGTTATGCTGCTGGTTATTGAAAAAGAAAATTTCACCAATCGTTATTATCGTAGCATTATTCATTATTGGTATTCTTGCACGTGTTGCAGGTATCATGTAATTCTATACGTAATAAAGGATACGCACTATAACTATTGAACACGTCGTTTGATGAGAAGGAGTGAAGCATATGGCACAGTCATTAAATACAAAAGTTGATCTTACAATTAACGCAACATCTTATATGGGGATGGCGACCTATGGGAAGGTTATGATTGGGGATAAAGCATTTGAATTTTATAATGATAAGAATGTAGAAGATTATATCCAAATACCTTGGCAGGAGATAAATTTTGTATCTGCTTCTGTGATATTAAAAGGAAGATGGATTCCACGTTTTGCGATCATCACAAAAACAAATGGAACGTATACATTTTCATCACGAGACAATAAGAGATTATTAAGAGCCATCCAAGGATATGTTGATGCCCAGCGCATGGTAAAATCTTTGAGCTTCTTCGATGTAATCAAACGAGGTGGTAAAGCTTTAATACCAAATAGAAAATAGTTATATATAGTTATATATTATATATATATAATAACAAATTAGAATTTAGGTCGTTTTATAGAAAGAAAAGGAAATCTCTGTCTATCTATATACGACCTTTTTCTATGAGAAAAGGTAATGAAAAGAGAGTAAGAATGCAGGAATTGTGGTAATACTAACTGATGAAAAAATAGATTCTAAATTTTTAGAAAAAAAAGCATAATTTTGGTTGACATAAAGAGATAAGTATAGTATTATTAACAGGCACTCAACGAGAGTGAAAACAAATCGGTCTTTGAAAACTGAACAGGAAATACGTTGATTTCAATGAGATATGAACATAATCATATTCCAGATAAACAAACAAAAAACAAGACGTTGGCAAAACGTCTGAGCTAAATCAAATGGAGAGTTTGATCCTGGCTCAGGATGAACGCTGGCGGCATGCCTAATACATGCAAGTCGAACGAAGTCTTTAGAAAGCTTGC
>NZ_JBSPFA010000019.1:0-72089 GCF_053848885.1 Amedibacillus sp. YH-ame10 | reverse complement strand
CTTTCTAGAACCTTGCCTAGCCATGGTGATCTATCCTCGTAATCTTGCGAGACATAAAAGTACAAAGACTTATCCAACTATAAACAAATAAATAGAGCCATGGCAATACTCTCCTTTAAAAGGACAACGCCTTACTATAAATTAATTGATAAGGTTCTACTTATAGTTTATCAAAAAAATGAAAGGAGTGTATGATACTCTGTCGCAAGGTACACAAGTATCATACAAGGAAAACAAATGAAAAGTTTTATGACGATGTTGAAGATTGAGACGAAAGTTGCGCTGCGTTGTCCAGATGGGTTGATTTTTGGTGTAGGGATGCCCATTGGGATCTTATTGTTGATTGCGGTGATTGGTGGAGATAGTTTTGTAGGAAACTCTAAGATTACCTTTATGCAGAGTGCGTTTGCATCTTTATTAACGGTAGGGATATGTGCGACTGCGTTTATGGGATTGCCTCTTACCGTTGCGGATTTACGTGATAAGAAGATACTGAAGCATTTCTTTGTTACACCAGCAAGTCCATTACGCATTTTGCTTGTACAAGTTATTATATGTGTTGGAATTGCGATACTATCCGCAATCCTTGTGAGCCTATGCGCAGTGTTTGGGTTTCAGTATGAAATGCTAGGGAATGTCTTTGTGTTTATAGGTGCGTATATATTGGTCATGTGTTCTATGTTTGCGTTGGGGATGATGATTGCTAGTCTTTGTAAGACAGTGAAAATTGCGAATGTAGTAACTACCTTTGTATATTTTCCGATGGTGTTTTTATCTGGAGCTACCATTCCATTTGAACTCTTTCCTAAGGCTTTACAAAACGTTGCTAGTGTATTGCCACTCACACATGGAATTAAGTTGTTAAAAGAAGTGTCGTTAGGGAATCTTGAACAACTGTGGTTATCTGTAGGAATCTTACTTATATTTACAGTTGTGGGCGTTATCCTTTCTGTAGTATCATTTAAATGGGAATAGGTGATTTATGATGGAAAATATAATTTGTAAAAAAGAAGAGTTGAAACTTTATAAAATTGGGATGTTTGCCCAAATGAATCGTGTGAGTATTAAGACACTTCGTTATTATGATGATATTGGGTTACTAAAGGCTGAAAAGGTAGATGAAATAAATGGATATCGGTATTATTCTTCTTCACAAATGCCAATCTTACATAAAATCTTGGCATTGCGTGATATGAATTTTTCTATCGAAGAAATACAACTCGTTTTTCAAGGGGAATCAGAGCAGCAGTTGTTGAGTCGTAAGAAACAAGAATTACTAGTAGAATTATCGAATATAACGAAGAAGATTGCGGGTATTGAAAGTTATTTAATGTCGGATTATGTAAAATGTAATTATCATGTTGTGATGAAATCTTTGCCAAGGGTTAGCATTGCATATATGAAACTTCATTTGAACAGTTATGAAGAATTGTTTTATAAGATGCCGGATATGGGGGCTTTGATGGAAAAAGTAGGTTGTGAATGTTTGAATCCAGGCTATTGTTTCACTATATATTTTGATGGAGAATATCGTGAATCGAATATCAATGCACAGATATGTGAAGAAGTTACAAGTGTTAAAGAGAATCAAGGAGAACTGTATTTCGAAGAACTTGAGGAAGTAGAACTAGCGGCTTGTGTACTTCATAAAGGATCTTATCAAGGTTTACCTAAAGCATACGCTGCAGTTGTTCGATTTATAGAAGAAAGTGGATATGAGATTTGTGGATATCAAAGGGAATCTTATATCGATGGCGTTTGGAATCAAGAGGATGAAAAAGATTGGCTTACAGAAATACAATTTCCAGTACGTAAGATGAAAACAATGGATGATTTTGAAGGAGCGTAGAAGCCTACGCTTTTTCTTTTGAAGGGATGTAAAAAACATTGCTTTTCTTTGCCAAGGAGTAAAGACAAACGATTAGAAATCATGTATAATAAGAACATTGAGTAGGAGTGATACGATGAAGTTAAATTGGAAGTCCATTGGAATAACAAGTGTATTAATTGTGATTTTATGTGGTGTAATCATTGTAGAAATTTCTTTGTTTATCAGTGGTCCTGCTAGAAAATACGAAGGTCAAATCGATGATGAAATGGCGCGTATACAAGAAAAATATAAAAACATAAAGAATATGGATCGTCATGTGTTTTATTATACAACGTATGTAGGAGAAGATACAAAAACAATCGTATGGTTTAATGTAAAGGGAAAGGCGATTGTGAATCGTAAGAAAAATACCCTGAAGATTGAAGAAGCAAAACAAGTTGCTCAAAATACATATGGAGCAAAAGAAGTTGAGGTAACGTTAGGATATGGTTATGATAATCCAGTCTATGTCATTCAAAGTGATGTTGGTAGCATCCTGCTTGATTATGATACCTTAAAAGAAGTATATTATTTAAAAGAGGGTGACGTATAATGGAAAAATGGTGGAAAGAAAAATGGGTCGATCGTAGAAGTTGGGTATTGGATCATTTGGAAGAGTTAAGTTTAAATAGTAATGAAGTTATGTGTGTATTATTGATTGATTTTATGAATGAACATAAAATAGCAATACGACATGGAATTCTTGCACAGAAATTAAAAGTTGATGGAGATAGCATTGATGAGATATTGACCCAGTTGAGTGCGAAAGGGTATTTGCAAATTGAATACCAAAACGGACACATTCATTTTGATATTGATGGAATATTTGAGGATGATAGTAAGAAGTCTTCTTCGTTTGATTATTCTTTGTTTGATTTGTTTGAAACTGAGTTTGGAAGAACGTTATCCCAAATTGAAGTACAACGTTTAGCAGATTGGTTGAATGCATATGATCAAAAGATGATTGGGTATGCTCTTCGTGAAGCATTGACATATGATCATAAGAGTTTTGATTATATCGAAAGAATCCTGGTGGAATGGAAGAAGAAGAATCTAACTGCTGAGGATTATGAAGAAGGTAAACGATGATGACAAGTGATGAGATACTGGATATCCTTGAGGAAATGTACCCGAATGCTCATTGTGAATTATTGCATAGAAATCCGTTTGAATTGTTAGTGGCTGTGGTATTATCTGCACAAACCACAGATGAAGCAGTAAACAAAGTAACACCTGGTTTGTTTGAACGCTTTCCTACACCACAGGCAATGTCGGAAGCGAATCTTTCAGATATTGAAAATTGTATACGTAGGATTGGATTGTATCGTAACAAAGCAAAGTCGATTCAAAATTTAAGTATATCGTTATTGGAACATTTCAATGGGGAAGTTCCTAGTAAGCATAAGGAATTAACATCTTTAGCAGGAGTAGGGCCAAAAACAGCAAATGTTGTACAGAGTGTATGTTTTGATATACCTGCGATTGCAGTGGATACACATGTAGACCGCATTTCTAAGCGTTTAGGGCTTGCGAAGGTTTCAGATAGCGTAGAAGTTGTAGAAGTTAAGTTGAAGCGTAAGATAAAGCGTGAGAGGTGGAATAGAGCACATCATCTATTTATCTTCTTTGGAAGATACTTCTGTACTGCAAAAAATCCAAATTGTTCACAATGTCCATTTGTTTCTTTTTGTAAAAAAAACACATTGGACACTTATAAAAACAGCAAGAAAAAAGCCGAGTCTAGATAGACTTGGCTTTTTGTTAGAATGCGTTCATTGCATTTTTCAAAGCAGCTGCTTGTGCATTTACATCTGCTTGTGTTGCGTTTGCATTGTTTAATGTTGCTGTTGCTGCATCAATGGCAGCTTTAAGTGAAGCATAATTTGGATTATCTGGAGTGATGGAATTAAGTTTTGCCGTTGCTGTTGCAATGGTATTGCTTAAATCAGTTTTATCAACAACAGGTGCTGCGCTCACTAAAGCATTGATTGCATTTTGAATTTCTGCTATTCTTGCATCGAGTTCTGCTTGCGTTACTTTCTCTTTGTTAAGGGTTCCTTTTGCATTGTCTACAACACGCTTTAAATGGTTATAACTTTCAGGTGTATAGAGAGTTGCATTTAAACTAGCGGCATGATTGATAGCATCAATCAAAGAATTTTTATTAACGTTAGGCACAAGTGCATCGTATGCACCTTGTAATTCACTCATTGCATTCTTTATGTCTGCGTCATCCGCAAGATCTTTATCAAGCAGTGCTTTTACACTATTCAAAGCATTTTTCAATCTTGCATAACTTTCTGCAGTGTATCCATCTGCTGAAATACCCTTTAACTGATCATACAATGCTTGTAAAGCATCCATTGCAGATTTCGAATTTTGAATTGTCATAGGGTTGTTCTTTGCGGCATCACGTAACCATTCGTTTTTAATCATACCGCCACCATAACTACTAATTCCTCCTGGATTCGTAATGAATTGAGGATTTTTACTAATTTTATCTAACATGTATTTGTTAATCCAACCAGGAATATTTTTGAAGAGTAAATCTGTGCTTGGATAATAACCAAGTTCTTGGTATTGTGGGTCATATCCTGTCCATGTGGCAATAACGTACTCACTTGTATAATTGATCATCCACTCATCTTTCATGGCTGTTTCAGGTATTCCATATTGTAAACCATCAGTTGCCCAGTCACTTGTACCTGTTTTTCCATAAACAGGATATGCTCCAAATCCTAAGCGTCCCATTAAGTTCCAACCTTTATGTTCTCCATTGACCGCTTTATATAATAAATCACTCATCATATAGGCGGCTTGTGGAGATAATGGTTGTGTTTGTTTTTTCTCGAAATCAATGGCTGGTGTTTTTCCATCTTTGAATTCAATGCGTGTTACTAAACGGGGTTCATTGTAAGTACCACCATTGGCAAGTGCAGCATATGCCGCTGCCATCTGTTGTGGTGAGGTAGAAATAGAACCACCTAGGGAATAACGAAGGTTAAAGGCTTCCACATCTCTTTCTTCAAACCCAAGTTTTCTTAAATAATCTTGCATATGTTCGATCCCATTCATATCAATGGAAGCTTTTAATGTTTGTACTGCCGATGTATTTAAAGATTGTGCAATCGTACGTTCCATAGATACTTTACCATAGAATTGTTGATCAGAGTTTCGTACAGGGGTACCATCTAAATCCATAGGTTTATCATTAAAGACACGAGAAGTACAAAATCCAGTGTAATCAAGCGCGTATGCATAATCAATCAATGGTTTGATGCTAGAACCGGGCAGACGTTCTACAAGGTTACTACGATTACGATAGAATTCTTCAACATAATCACTTCGTCCAGGACAAAATGCTTCTATTCCACCTGTTTTAGCATTTATGACAGAAAATCCAATTTGCAAGTAGTCATCATATAAATCTACAACTTTTCCATCTGCAATTTCATTTGCGGCTAGTTGAGCTTCTCTATTTAAGTTGGTATACACAATCATTGGAGTTGTTGCAGGGTCATATTTTTTGCCAGTATATTGATAAACCTCTTGGGCTGCTGCATCCATATACTTCTTGAATGGATCTTCAGTTCCATTATCTTTTCCAACAACCTGTAAAGCTAATTTTGTCGATTTTGCTAAATCATGTTCTTCTTGTGTAATGAACCCATGACGCAACATCATAGCAAGAGTTTCATCGCGACGCTTTGTTGCGGCAGCATAGTAGTTTACTTTCGTTTTTGCATCATATCCATTATATGGATTGTATGTATTTGGAGCATTGATACAACCTGCCAAATAAGCTGCTTCAGATAAATTCAATTCTTCTACGCTTTTACCGAAGAAGTATTGTGCACCTTTTTCAATCCCTCGAGCTTGATCACCAAAGTTGATTTGATTTAGATAAGTCTCTATAATCCAAGATTTAGAAGTTTGTGATTCCAAACGCATACTCATATATATTTCTTGTAGTTTACGTTCTACTTTTTCAACAGAGTTAAAGTATTCTCCGTTTTCTCGCATCTTATCCTCTTCTTTTTTCATGAAGAAGTTATCGATTGCTTGCATGGTAAGAGTGGATCCACCTTGTGCAAAACTTCCTGTTTTAAGATTCGTGATAGCGGAAGACATGAAGCGTGGGAGGTCAAATCCATTATGGGAAAAGAACCGCGAATCTTCAATTGCTAAAAATGCATCTACCACGACACCAGGAATTTGTTCATAGGCAACATTTTCTCTCATTTCCAAACCAAGTTCGCCAAACTCTTCTTTATTTTGATCAAGGAAACTGGATGGTTCATCATTTGACATTTGTCCAACCAAGTCGCTCGCATTGGTTGTGGCGACGATATATCCAATTAATGATAATCCACCTATACCAACTAATAAAGCAAAAGCAAGAAAGACAATGACAACGCGATCTAGTTTACTACGTTTTGTCTTTGCTTTTTTTCCTTTTTTTGTTGTTTTCTTTTCTTTTTTATCACCAGTCTTCTCTCTGGTTATCTTCTCTTTTAAATTCATCTTTCTTCCTCCTTGAAATACAGGTCATCCACATTATCTAAATAACGAAGTCTTGGAGTTAATCCCTGTTGTATCAATGATCCAACCTCTTTCACGCTATCATATGAAATTGATTTTTTACTCGAATTTTCATACAATGTGATTAGAATATTAGCATCCACCAAATACGTTTCATCGTATGATGTAAAGCGAATGATAAAGAACCCTATACCTTTATGTTTAAGAACACGTTTTAAATGTGTTATCTGATGGGGGTGTATACTTTTGAAGGGAAAGGATGTCTTTGATTTTGTTTCCTTTGCTTCAAAGTCAATAGCTCGTCCACGATAGATTCCATTATAATCGGTAGTAGAAGGCACTTTATAATAGGCTTCCGTAATTTTAGCAGCATTTCGTGCTGGATAATCCACAGTTACTACTTGAATAGGAGTAGGTTTTTTGTGGATGAGAGCACGCTCTGTTTCCATATAAAATGTATTACTACTGTTGAGGTCATGTTCTAAAGACATACCTCTTCCAGCGTATTCATTTGTATTGGATATGGTGTTACCTATTACTGCTTTTCTGTTAGGATATCCTATCACATTTATCACCATGTATTATTATATACAATTTTTGCAATGATTTCCACTTTTCTGGTAAAAACATAAAAAGAAAAGCAGTCATCTTGACTGCTTCTGCTTTATGGATTCGGTGTAGCAGGAGGTGTGGTTGGTGTTTCTGTACCTGAATTCCCATTTCCTCCGTTTGTGTTTCCGCCACCTGTATCTCCACCCGTATTGCCTCCATCATTGACAATAGGGTTTTTAATACAATCTTGGACTGCGGTATTGATAGCCACGATGGCCGCATCAATTTCTGCTTGTGTAGATTTATCATTAGAACTTACCGTAATACCAGCACTAATAGCAGCCTCTAAAGCTTTTACTTTATCAGAATTATACTTTGTATAATCAATATAAGTCTGTGAAGTATTGATCAATTCTTTTAATTGAGTGAAGTCCACAGCCGCTTCTTTTTTTGCTAATGCGTTGATTGCGTTTTGTAAAGCGGAAAGAGCATTGCTTATTTCTTCTTGTGTAGCATCTTCATTATCTAAGACTTTCTTAGCTTCTTTGATTGCTTCTTGTAATGCTTTATAACTCTCTTCTGTATAATCGTTTTTGTTTATCTTGTTAGCGGAATCAATTAATTCTTTTAATGGATCGGTATCAATATTGGTGTTTACTTCCGTTTTTGGATTGATCTTTGCCGCATCTTTTAGATATTCCGTTTTGATATATCCTCCACCATATTCACTAACACCGCTTGGTTTCGCTATTTTCTTGACGTTGTCTGTGGTTGCTGTATCTAATAATTTTTTATTGATATAACCGTTAACATTATTGAAGAGGTAATCATTGATTTTGGTGTTTGCTCCAGCAATGGCATTGTCAAATCCTGTCCATGTCGCCACTGTGAACTCACTTGTATAATTGACCATCCACTCATCTTTCATGAGACCTTGGTATTCCGCAATCGCATAATCAGAATCGTAGTTTGTAGTTCCGGTTTTTCCATAGACTGGATAAGCACCGAACCCAAGAGAACCCATGAGGTTTTCTCCCTTGTATGTTCCATTAACAGATTTGTAAAGGAGATCAGAAATCATAAATGCAGCAGCCTCTGAAACAACTTGTTTCTTTTCTACTTTAGTTTCTATAGTTGTACCTGTTTCTTTTAATACAACTTTACGAACCATATGTGGCTGGATATAATATCCGCCATTTCCCAAAGCCGCATAAGCTGCTGCAAGCTGAGTAGGGGAGAACTGTAAAGTAGAACCACCAATACCGTATAAAATATTGAATGCTTCTGCTGTTGTATCACTTAATCCTAAATCTTTTAGATAAGAAATCATAGAGGCATCGCCTTTTTCATCTATATAGGCCTGCATCGTTTGTAAGGCAATGGTATTCAACGACATCGCAATGGCTTTTTCAAGGCTTACATCACCATTGAATTGACCACTCGCATTCCCAATGCTTAGGTTGCTATCTACTTTGAATTTTTCTTTATCAGACATTACACGGGATGTACACCAACCTAAATCATCAAATGCTTTTACATAGTCCAAGATAGGTTTGGAGGTAGATCCAATTTGAAAGGCATCGTTGAAACGATTCTTGAAATCGGAAGCACTTGTCTCTGTATCACTTCTACCACCAATCACCGCAATGATTTCACCATTGGAATTATTCAATATCGTGGTTCCTATTTGATAATATTGGTTGTTTGGTAAATTGCTACCTTCACCTGCCGATAATGCATTTGCATTATCTTGAACATTCACATCAATGGAGGTATATATTGCCATTGGAGTTGTTGCAGGGTCTTTCTTTGTAGTACGTGATACTTCTTGCTGAATTTCATATAATGCATTTTTGTATTTATCATTTCCGGTTGTAGTCGAACCATCTTTCATTTGAAAGGCGAGTTCTGTACTTTTCGCAAGAGCACACTCGCTACTCGTTATAAATCCATGATATTCCATCATATCTAGTGTTTTATTACGACGATTGATAGCACGTGTGTAATAATCTCCACCATTGTATGGGTTGAAGTAATTTGGTGCGTTGATGACTCCTGCAAGGAATGCACTTTCCGATAGATTTAACTGGGATACATCCTTGTTAAAATAATATTGAGCACCTTTTTGAATACCACGAGAACTAGAACCAAAGTTAATCTCATTCAAATACTTCGTTAGAATTTCTTCTTTTGTCCAATCTGTTTCCAGTTTCATAGACAAATAAATCTCTTGGATTTTTTGTTCTACTTTTTCGATCGGATTTAATTCTTTTGTATCACTCAAGGTTCCACTTTTATCTTCTACTTTTGCATTTTGTGTGTTATCAATTAATTGCATTGTTAACGTAGAACCACCTTGAGCAAAACTACCAGAGCGTAAATTTGTCAAAGCAGAGGATATGAAACGAGGTAAGTCAAATCCATTGTGTTTATAATAACGAGAATCTTCAATGGATAAAAATGCATCGATAACGGACTGTGGTATTTGATTGTAGGTGACATTTTCTCTACTCACTCCACCAAATTCTCCGATTTTTGTAACACCATCACTTGCATAAACGGGAGATGGTTCTTCATTCTTGATGTTGGCACTTGGATCATCAAATATTACCTTACCTACAATGGTAGATAACATAAAAAATCCAGATACTCCAAATAATAATATACCAGCAATTATAACGATTAGAATGCGATGAAATATATTCTTTTTAGGTTTTCTTTTTGGATTTGCTGCATTCGTTTTCTTGTTTGCCATAATTTCCTCCTTATACTTTATTATACGTGTTTGAGAATCTATTTTTTCTCTTGTTAATCATAATCTAGTTTAAAGAATTTTACAAACGATTTCCATAAGATTAAGAAAATCGTTTGAATTTCACATATTCTGTTCATTATCTTCTTGCAATTTGTTCGAAATTTTGAGAAACTAATAGATATGGAAGGTGATTGCATGGAGAAAAAATTTAAACTGAGCGTTGAAGATGTATTAAACAAACAGTTTAATATTGATTTTAAGGGATATTCTTCTTCAGAAGTAGATGAATTCTTAGATTTGGTAATATCGGATTATCAAGAGTATGAAGAAATGATTCGCGGTCTTGGTGAACGCTTGCAGGAATATGAACGACATAATGCTGCATTGAAAGCCAAACTCGCGGAACTTGAAGGGAGAGTTGAAGTGAGTGGAGAGATGAGTGCTCAACCAGGAAACTTAGATATCCTAAAACGTCTTTCACGCTTAGAGAGCGAAGTATTCCGTAAATAATTTATAACATTACAGGCAGTCGCTGATTCTTAGGAATTAGAGGAAAGTCCATGCTCGCACGATCTGTGATGATCGTAGTGTTTGTGCTGAATGAAAAAATAAGTTCAGGCAGTGAAAGCTGACGGCTGAAGGAAACCTAAGGTTTTAGGACTATGGTGAACTTCTTTAAAAGTGCCACAGAGACGAGCTTTATGAGAAATCATAAAGGTGGAACGGGTAAACCCCACAAGCGAGAAACCCAAATTTGGTAGGGGAATTCGCCAATGCGAAACGAAGCAACGGTGGAACGTCTTAGACGTAGATAAATGACTGTCACTCATTTTGAGTACAGAACATGGCTTATGTAATGTGATATAAAAAGTATGAGTGCAACTTGGTTGCCTTCATACTTCTTTTTTTGTTTTTCGATGGATACTTTATGATTGATTTTACCACTATAATAGAAGATCATGAAATGTGTGTTAATAATCAATGCTTTAGAAACCATAGTTCATTTGATTGATAAAGTAGAAAATCAAGAAAGTGATCGACCATTATCACTTATACGATGATATTACCTTGAAGAAGGACATCTTCCTGAACTTCGTTAAAAAGATTTTTGTATATATTTTGAATATAATGGAAATTTAAGAATTGAATGATCAAATAATATTTAAAACGATATAGCTGTGCGTAGTATAAATACCATAGGTTTTATGAGTTTTTTACAAGCAAAAATGCATTCTATTTTTAAATTGTCATTTAGATAGCAAAACCTTAAGAAAAACATTGGTTATAAAGTGGATTATGTAATTTACATAATTGCTTTTGCTTGCTATAATATAAATCATGGACTACTATTGCTTTGTGCAATATATGACATGTAGAAGAGGTGCTCTATGGAAAATATCGGGAAACGTTTAAAAGAAAAACGACTAGAGCTGGGGTTGACGGTAGAAGATATAAGTTCTAAAACTCGTCTTACTCAGAAGCATATTAAGGCGCTGGAAGAAGGAAATCTTAAGTTTTTTCATGATGATCTTTCTTATTTGCGTTTTTTTGTAAAATCCTATTGTGAAGCGGTTGATATTGATTTTGAAGATATCAAAGATGAGTTGCGCGAAAGTGTAAACGATTATACGCAAACCATTTCTTTATCAACAATACATGATCATGAGGTAATTGAAAAGAGCGTTGCGAATTCTGAAAAACTAACGAAAGTGCAAAGTGATGATGCTAGGAAAACCCATGTCCGGAAACATGCACATTCTCATATTAACGCAAAGAATATCAAAAAGGTTGATTTTTCACTTGTATCTTTGGTTGCGGTAGTATCTGTAGTTGCGATTGTGATTGTTTTTGGTCTCGTGATGTATTTCAAATCTGTGGAAAATACAGATACTAACAAAACAGATAAACAGCCAATTGCAAATGAGCAAAATAAAAATGGAAACAACAGCTATCCAACAACGGATGAAGAAGATAATAAAAAAGATAACGAAGAAACTAAAGAAATGAGTGTGACGAAAAATGATGTTACACACTATACTATTGATAATACGAAAGATGGAGACGACCTAAAGTTTGAAGTTTATTTTGGTGGAAGTAACTCTGGCTTTAGTATGACTGTGGATGGGGTTGTGTTAAGTGAGCCAGCTGCTAGGGTTTACAACTATCAAACAACGGCTACTGGGACTATTAAGGCTAAAAAAGGATCAAAAGTTCAAATCTATATTGGATGGGTATATGATACATCCATCAAAATTAATGGAAAGAATGTAAAAATCGATGATACCATTGTTCGAAGTGCACAACAAGCTACATTGGAGTTTACGATTACAGGTGAAGAGTAATGAATCTTCCCAATAAATTATCCATGTTTCGAATTCTCTTGGTACCAATTATTGCCTGTGTTGCCTTGTTTTATGATGGACAGGTAATTATCATTTCAATGAATGATATAAGTGCAAATCTATCAACAGGGTCACTGTTGGTGCTTGTGCTTTTTGCAGTTGCGTCTTTTACAGATTTTTTAGATGGTAATATTGCTAGAAAACGTGGATTGGTGACTTCTTTTGGGAAGTTTATTGATCCTATTGCGGATAAGCTGTTAGTAAATACGATGTTTATTTTATTTGCTGTTCAAGGCGTTATTCCAGTGTTTGTTACATTGGTGATGATTTGGAGAGATATGATGGTAGATGGTATGCGTATGAATGCAAGTGCCTCTGGAAAAATTGTAGCGGCTGGAATGCTTGGAAAAATAAAAACAGTGCTGCAGATGTTTGCTATCATTGTGTTGCTTTTGCAGAATATGCCATTTGTATTCTTTCATATCCCTATGGATACAATCTTGTTATGGGGAGCACTTATTGTTTCTGTAGTAAGTGGTATTCAATATTTTTGGCAATTGAAAGATATTCTAATGGAGAGTATGTAATGGAAGAGTTGGTAGCCCTACTTACATCGAAAAAATTAACCATATCCAGTTGTGAGAGTTTGACGGCTGGTTTATTTGCATCTTCTATTGCTTCTATTAGTGGGGCATCTGCGGTGCTTTATGGAGGTCTTGTTACCTATCAAAATGAAATTAAAATCAATGTCGCTAATGTCGATGCATCCATTATCGAAGAATATGGTGTAATCAGTAAAGAGTGTGCGATTGAAATGGCAAAGTGTACGAGAAAGATTATGAAAAGTGATCTTTGTGTTTCCTTTACGGGGAATGCAGGACCTTCTACAATGGAGGGGAAAGCGGCTGGTTTGGTATATTGTGCTATTGCTGGGCCTTCGGGCATTCAAACTTATGAATTTCACTTTCAAATGCAAAGAAATGAACTTCGTGAACAAGTTGTGTGCGAAATGAGTAAAAATGTTATACAATATATACAATCAATGCATTAAATAAAAGGAGATTACAATGGAAAAAAATACAAATGAAAAAGCAATAAAAGAAAGAGAAGCACTTTTAGATGAAGCTATTAAGAAAATAGAAAAGCAATATGGAAAAGGATCTATTATGAAGTTAGGAGATCGTGGTGCAGTAGATATTGATGCCATTCCTTCTGGTTCTATTAAAGTAGATGAGGCACTTGGAATTGGTGGATATCCAAAAGGAAGAATCATTGAAATCTATGGTCCTGAATCATCAGGTAAGACGACTTTAGCGCTACATGCGATAGCGGAAGTACAAAAACGTGGTGGACGTGCTGCGTTTATTGATGCGGAAAATGCAATTGATCCTAACTATGCTAGAAATCTTGGTGTGGATATCGATGAATTAATTTTATCGCAACCTGATAGTGGAGAACAAGCACTTGAAATTACAGAAATGTTAATCAAGAGTGGAGCTATTGATTTGGTTGTAGTAGACTCTGTAGCTGCCTTAGTTCCACAAGCAGAATTAGATGGCGAAATGGGAGATTCTCAAGTCGGTTTACAAGCGCGTTTGATGTCAAAAGCAATGCGTAAATTAAGCGGTGTTATGAACCGCAGTGAATGTACTGCTATTTTTATTAACCAGTTACGTGAAAAAGTAGGAATCATGTTCGGAAATCCAGAAACGACACCAGGAGGTAGAGCGTTAAAATTCTATTCTTCTGTACGATTGGACATCCGTCGTAGCGAAGCTATTAAAAATGGTACGGATATCATTGGGAATAAAGTAAATGTTAAAGTAGTAAAAAACAAAGTAGCCCCTCCATTTAAAACAGCAGCAATTGAAATAATGTATGGAGAAGGTATTTCTTATGCTGCGGAATTATTGGATATGTGCGTAGATTATGACATCGTGATGAAGAGTGGAGCTTGGTTCTCTTATAATGGAGAAAAGATTGGACAAGGAAAAGAAGCAGCAAAAAACACAATCAAAGACAATCCAGCACTGATGCAAGAATTAGCTACAAAATTAAAAGACAAGACATCTCCTAAGGTAATTGAGGAAGAGTAAGCAACTCTTCCTTTCTTTTTTTGTGGAAACACTTTCAAAAGATAACGAAATTTATGAAAAGTAGTTATTTTTGTTGTGAAAAATGTGAAATTTATGTACAATATACTGTAGAGAGAAAAAAACTCTCAAGAAAGACGAATGGAGGAATCTATGTATGAATAATACATTAGTCATCTTTTTGTCTGTATTGACAGGTCTTGCCTTTGGAATCATCATCATGATGGTAATTTCCAGAGCAGGTTTAAATAAAAATCAGCAAAAAGGCTCTTTAATGCTAAAAGAAGCAGAATCAAAAGCCGATTCTGTTGTAAAGCAGGCAGTATTAGATGGTCGTACGCAAGCTCATGAATTGAAACTTGCGGCAGAAAAAGAAATAAAAGAGCGTAAACAGGAAATTACCGATCAGGAAAATAAACTTTTACGACGTGAAGACAATTTGAATTTCCGTGATGAAACACTTACAAGCAAGGAAAAACAGATCGATTTAAAAAATGCACAATTAGCTGATAAAATGGCAATGCTAGATGAAAAAGATAGGGTATTACAAGCGAAGATTGATGTGCAAGTTGAAGAACTTGAACGTATCGCTGCAATGTCTACCAGTGAAGCAAAGGCGGAATTATTTGCAATCACTGAAAAAAGAATGGAAAAAGAGATCGTTTCTTATATTAAGGAACGTGAAGAAGAAGCAAAATCAACAGCAGATGAAGTGGCGAAGAACATCGTTGCTTTAAGTATCCAACGTATCTCTTCGGATGAAGCGGTGGATCGTACAGTATCTGTTGTATCCCTTCCTAGTGAAGAGATGAAGGGTAGAATCATTGGACGTGAAGGTCGTAATATCAAAGCAATCGAACAGGCAACTGGTGTCGATTTGATTATTGATGATACACCAGAAACAATCACCGTCTCTTGTTTTGATCCAATTCGTCGTGAAACAGCTAGACTGGCTTTAGAACAGCTGATAAAAGATGGACGTATTCAACCAGGACGTATTGAAGAAGTAGTAAATAAAATCAAAGCTGAAATGGAAACTAATATTATGAAGACAGGGGAAGACACTGTATTCAAATTAGGTATTGGTAAAATTGATCGTGAGATTATTCGTTTGATTGGACGTTTGAAGTATCGTTATTCATATGGACAAAATGCACTTCAACACAGTATGGAAGTTGCACATTTAACAGGAATGATGGCAGCGGAGCTTGGATTGAACCAACAACTTGCAAAACGTGCAGGATTGTTACATGATATTGGAAAAGCATTAGATTTTGAAGTTGAAGGAAGTCATATTGAGCTTGGATATAAATTCTGTAAGAAACATGGGGAAAGAGATGTTGTGTTAAACGCAATTCAATCTCACCATGGAGAAGTAGAACCAGAATTCTTGATTTCTAACTTGGTCATTGCGGCTGATACAATCAGTGCTGCTCGTCCAGGGGCACGTTATGAGGCACTTCAAAACTATATTAATCGTTTAGAAGAATTAGAGAAGATTACAAAATCATTTGATGGTGTTGATTCTGCTTATGCAATTCAGGCAGGACGTGAAGTTCGTGTTATGGCAATTCCAGAAAAATTAGATGATGTTTCTTGTCATAAGTTAGCACGTGATATCAAAGATAAAATTGAAGCTGAATTAACATATCCAGGTCAAATTAAAGTAACGGTTATCCGAGAAACCAGAGCTTGTGAATTAGCGAAGTAATATGAAAATTCTCTTTATAGGTGATATCGTTGGATCTTCTGGAAGAGAAATCGTGCGGGAACAACTACCTTTACTAAAAGCACAATACAATTTGGATGTAGTTATTGCCAATGGTGAAAATGCAGCGCATGGAAAAGGAATTACACGTAAAATTTATCGTCAGTTATTAGACTATGGAATTGATGTTGTTACGATGGGAAATCATACATTTTCCAAGAATGATATATATCAATTCATTGATGAAGCTGATCAAATGGTTCGTCCTGCAAATATGGAACCTTTAGATTATGGACAACATACGGTTGTTATTCGTAAGAATGGCAAACGCATCGCTGTTAGTAATTTAAGTGGTGAAGTTTGGATGAATAACGTGGTAGATTCTCCTTTCTTCTGTATGGAAGATATCTTAGCAGATATTGATGCGGATATTTACCTCGTTGATTTTCATGGTGAAGCTACTTCAGAAAAGATTGCATTTACGTATGCTTTTGCTGGCAGAGTACAGTGTGTTGTGGGAACACATACACATGTACAAACAGCAGATGAACGTATTGAGAACGGTACAGCGGCTATTACAGACTTAGGGATGTGTGGAGCGTATTGCAGTGTGTTGGGTAGAGATGTAGAAGAAATTGTCACACGCTTTACTACAGATGAAAAAACAAAGTTTCAAATTGCTACAGGACCTGCAATATTCTGTGGGGCAATTGTAACAATTGATGAGCAAACAAACAAAGCAACAAATATTGAACGAATTCAAATTCGTCCTATAGAATAGTGAGAGAGTGGAATCTAAGATTCTGCTCTTTTTTTGTTTTGAAATGAAGCTAGAAAATGTTTCTTAATCAAATTCTAAAGAAAATGTAAAAATAAGTGAATAAAAACAGAAAGTTCCTCTTGGAAAATTGCATTTAGCTTCTACGAATGTTAAAATTATCCTTAGAGAATTGAGGGGATAAAATGAATGTAACTGCAGTGATTCCAACATTAAATCCTACACGGAAGATTTTGCAGACTGTTGAACAATTGTGCACAGCAGGGTTTGAGAGAATCATTGTTGTAAATGATGGAAGCGATGCTTCCTACAATCCGATTTTTGATGTGATTAAAAGTAATCCTAAATGTGTTGTTTTAAGACACGTTGTAAATAAAGGGAAGGGGAGAGCATTAAAAAGTGCAATGTCTTATTTTGGGACAAAACCATTGGATCATGTAGGTATAATTACACTTGATGATGATGGTCAACATGCCATTGATGATGTTGTTCAGTGTGCGCAAAAACTAATTGAACATCCAGATAGTTTGATATTGGGTGTACGTGATTTTAATTCTAAGAATGTTCCACCAAAAAGCAAAATAGGAAATAAAATTACCAATAGTATATTTGGGCTTTTTTGTGGTATTAAAATTAGCGATACACAAACAGGACTTCGTGGAATTTCGTTTCAACATATGAAATTGTTAATAGGTGTTCAAGGAGAACGCTTTGAATACGAAACAAATATGTTATTAAATACAAAGAAATTAAAGATTAAAATTGAAGAAGTTACTATTAAAACTATTTATATGGATGAAAACTCCAAATCTCATTTTCATCCAGTTCGAGATTCTATTAAAATATATCGTCAAATATTTAAGTTTGTTTTTTCTTCTGCTTTATCATTCATAATTGATATTTCTTTATTTACTCTTTTGATTGCTATTTTACCTTTTTCCGAGAAGAATCTAATTATATTCTTCGCGGTATTGATCTCTCGTGCAATCTCATCTTTAGTTAATTTTTATACGAATAAGACGATAGTATTTAAATCTGGTGCCAATACAGGTTCTTCTATCGTACGATATTATTTGTTATGTATAGCGCAGATTATGGTATCATCCTTATTGATTATGTTGTTAACTGTGCCATTACCTAAAATTACCGTGTTGGTGAAAATTCTTGTAGATACATTTTTATTTTTTATTAGCTATAAGATTCAAAGAAATTGGGTTTTTCAATCACAGGAGACAAAAAAAGAAAAAAGTACAATCGCTCGTATTCTTTCTAGAGTATTGGTGTCTATTTTATCTGTTGTACTAACATTATGCATTGTGTTGATAGTACTAGTGACAATGTTGTTAAAAGGACCTTCTACACAGATGTCAAATATAATGGTAAGTACACTTATGGAAACAAGTGCATTGAAATTTATCCCGAAGATATATTTCAGTGAAAAAGAAATTAAACAAATTACAGAAGGAAATGATAAAGAAGTAAAGGAATATATAGCGAAAGTACATAAAGAGAATATTAAAATCGATGGATCTACGTCTTCATCACAAAAAGATGTTGTGATCGAAGATGTACAAGGAAGTACTTTTAGTGGCAAAATGGTAATTTTAAAAGATCCATCTCGTTTGCATTTATTTGCTTCAAATCCAAATACGGGTGGAAGTGGCAAGACAGTTCTTGAAGTTATGAAAGAAAATGAAGCATTAATAGGTGTGAATGGCGGAGCATTCTTGGATATCAATGGAAGTGGAGATGGAAGTACACCTTTAGGTACAGTGATTAAGGATCATAAGGTTATCACTGGATATTCCAGTCAGCATCCTGTGTTGATTGGATTAGATGATAGCAATCAATTGTTTGTTGGAGAGTGTACTTCAGAAGAAGCTTTGAATATGGGGATACGTGATGCCGTTAGTTTTGGGCCAGTTCTTGTGAAAAATGGAGAAGTGGTACCACAAGCTGGTTCAGGGGGAGGTTTTAATCCTCGTAGCGCGATTGGGCAAAGAAAAGATGGAGCTATTTTGCTGCTTGTGATTGATGGACGTCAACCACATAGTTTAGGCGCAACATATAATGATCTTGCTGTATTGATGAAAAAGTATGAAGCAATCAATGCAGGAAACTTAGATGGAGGGTCTTCCTCTGTGTTATACCAAAAAGAAGAACGTATCAACTCGCTATCCTCTGCAGTTGGGGAACGACCAGTTCCAACAGCGTTTTATTACAAATAGGAGGTAGCAAACATGAATAGAAAGAAACGTATAAAACAACCAATGACATTTAAGAGAGGGTTGTTTTATGTAATCGCAACGCTAGCTTCTATTGGTATTCTATTAACTGTGGTATTGGGCGTGTATTTATATACATATGAACATAATCATCCCAAATATTTGGTAGATTCCATAATGGAAGAATACAAAACGAAAGAATTAGATTTTATCTTGGATAAGAGTGAGAAGAGTCAACGAAAAGATTTGAAGAATGCATTACCAAAGGTGCTAAAAAAAGATAAGCTATTTGCTTATCAAAGTTTTGAAGATAAGGATAAAATTGAATACACAGTTGTAAATAATAATCAAAAATTATCCACTGTAGTTATTGAGAGATTAAAAGATAAAGCATGGTTTGGTATTCAAAAGCTGCGTGTGAAAAGCATTGAACATTATCCAACGTTTCCTTATCGTATTCACTACTTTGCGAATACAACTTTATCTGTAAATGGTGAGGATGTTTCGAAAAAAGGAAAAGAAACAAGCACTAGTACGCAATTTGCTTCGATTGGATATAATGAAATAAAGACTTATACGTATGCATATGATAGCTTTTCTGCTATTGAGAATATGAGCGCAACCTATCAAGGAAAGCCTTGTACAAAAATTGTGGATAGTACTGGTTTTGATATATCTTTTTATCCAAGTATTCCAGATACGATAGGTTCCAATATAAAAACTATGTTAACACAGTTTTCTCAGGAGTATGCACGCTATACAACATTGCGTGGAATTGGCTCTGGAGCGGTGTTACAACATGTGATGCCCAATTCAAATTTGGGACGTTTGATAACTTCTTATTCGAACACATGGGGAGAAGTTAGTGTAGCGGATACATTTGGTGAGATACGTATTGGTAATCCAATTCAATATTATGATTACATTTACTCTTATGACGTACATTTAACGTACTATATTACAGCGGATAATGGGGATAAGAAAGAGTTCCCAATGGATTATCGGATGTATGTCGCTAATACAGTATATGGTTATCGTGTATTTGATATGGAACATATTTCAAAGGAAGAGGTAAAAAGTGAAGAGAGTCCTGTTGCTTTACGTATCTCTCCTTCTTTATCAATAGGTAATGCTACACTTGATAATGCATGTGTAGATAATAATCGTTCTACTGGGTACACCTTTAAAGGAAATGATACCTTACGTATTCAAAGTGAACAAGAAATTGGTTACCTCTATATTACATGGGGGAGTAACGTGAATAGTTACGCAATGAAAGCCAATAAGAAAACTACCAAACAAGGAAGTGATGGCTTTCTTCATGAGTTAATCAAAGTAGATAAAAATACGAAAGAGATTGAACTTTCTAAGTTGGATGGAAATGATATGAAAGAAATCGTTGTCTATTCAAAAGGGGAACTTCCAAATGATGTGCAAGATTGGAGTAAACCTTATAAGAAAAGTGATATTTTAGCATTTCCAACGCATGCGGATGATGATACCTTATATCTAGGTGCACTGATTAGTGAGTATGCCGCAAAAGGGAAGAAGATTCAGCTTGCCTTTCTTACAAATTCCAATAGTGCTGCAAATACAACGGATGTAGATGTTCGACAACATGAAATGTTGGATGGTATGTGGGAGATGGGATTACGTGCCTATCCAATTGTTGGGGAGTTTCCAGATATTGCATCTCGTGATTTAGCACATGCGAAATCTGTATATGATACAAAAGCTTTACAACAATTTCAAGTGGCCAATATTCGAAGATTTCAACCTGCTATTGTAATCGGACATGATGAAAATGGAGAATATGGTCATGGTGTGCATATGTTAAATACGGACTTATTAAAGGATTCTATCCATTTGGCGAAGGATGCTAGTTATGATGAAACTTCTTATAAAGCTTATGGAACGCATGCACCAAAGAAGACGTATTTCCATTTGTATGGTAAAAACCAAATTATGCTTGATGTACATCAAAAGATGGATGCACTACAAGGACGTTCACCATTTGAAGTAGCGACTTCCGCTTATGGAAAACATGAATCTCAACATCAGTATGCATTAGCAGTTGAAGATTTTGGGGTTGGTGATTGTCGTTTGTTTGGTCTATATGAATCTTCTGTGGGTTATGATAGCACGACGAACAATCTTTTTGCGGGCATAGAATAAACGTAATTTAAAAAATTGTGAAAAAGTGGTCAAGTTTTGCGTGTTAACTACTTGCAGATGTGTTTCGTTATGTTATAATAGATGTGGTTGTAAAAAAGGAGGAATTTAGAATGCCAGTTAATGTTAATGCAGATACTTGTATCGGATGCGGTGCTTGTGTTGGAGTTTGTCCAGTAGGAGCTTTATCAATGGACGCAGATTCCAAATCAGTTTGTGATGAAGGAACTTGTATCGACTGTGGATCATGCCTTTCTGCATGTCCAGTTGAAGCAATCTCTCAGTAAACCAAGCAATGCTTGGTTTTTTTAAGTAAAAAATCATCCGTTTGGATGTTCTATAGATGTGAAGGAGTATGAAAATGGTAAAAAAACAGCCAGGTTGGGCACTACCCAATTTGAAAGAAGCACAAAAAAGAACAACAAAAGAAGCCGTTATCGAAAAGTCACTTTTTCAATTACCGGTTGAAATGAAACAGATTGGTTTAGGGAAGAAGTACTATTTACGTACTTATGGATGTCAAGCCAATGAACGTGACAGTGAAACATTGGCAGGTATCTTAGAAGATATGATGTTTACTGCTTGTGAATCTCCTGAAGAAGCAGATTTTATTTTAATGAATACATGTGCGATTCGTAAAAATGCAGAAGATAAAGTATTAGGAGAATTAGGTTCTTTGAAGCGCTTAAAGAAAAATAAACCTGACTTGATCTTTGGAATTTGTGGGTGCATGGCACAGGAAGAAGAAGTCATTGATACAATATTAGAAAAGTATCGCCATGTAAATCTTATCTTTGGAACGCATAATATTCATCGTTTGCCAGAACTTTTACACAATGTAATGATGAGTGGAAAACGCAGTGTAGAAGTACTATCTAAAGAGGGAGATGTCATTGAAAATCTTCCGGTGAAGCGTTTTGGTAAACATAAAGCATGGGTGAATATCATGTATGGTTGTGATAAGTTTTGTACCTATTGTATTGTACCTTATACAAGAGGGAAAGAGCGCTCACGTGCCATGGAAGATATCCTAGAAGAATTAAGAGTTTTAAAAGAAGAAGGATTTAAAGAAGTAAGTTTATTAGGACAAAACGTAAATTCTTATGGGAAAGATGCTCATATAGAAGGTGGATTTGCGAAACTATTGGAAGAAAGTGCGAAGATTGGGATAGAACGTGTTCGTTTTGTGACTTCTCATCCATGGGACTTTACAGATGAAATGATTGATGTAATTGCAAAATACGATAACATCATGCCTTTTATTCATTTGCCTGTACAAAGTGGAGATAGCGATATCTTGAAAATCATGGGACGAAGATACACACGTGAACAATATTTAACACTCTTCCATAAAATCAAAGAGAAAATGCCAGATTGCGCATTTTCTACGGATATCATTGTAGGGTTTCCAAATGAAACAAGAGAACAGTTTGAAAACACGTTATCATTAGTGGATGAATGCCAATTTGATAATGCGTTTACCTTTATATACTCTCCAAGAGAGGGAACACCTGCTGCAGCTATGGCAGATAATGTAGAACTTGCGGAGAAGCAAGAGCGATTAGCGATTTTGAATGAGCGTTGGAACGCTTATGCGAAAGTGAAGAATGAAGCATATTTAGGAAGAGTTGTAAAAGTCTTAGTAGATGGTGTAAGTAAGAAAAACGAAAATATTCTTTGTGGATATACAGAAACTAACAAATTAGTAAATTTCAAAGCGAAAAATGCAAAACAGGGTGATATTGTAAATGTAAAAATTATTGCTTGTAAAACATTTTCAATGGATGGAGAAGAGTGCTAAAGAAAGTGAGAAATCACTTTCTTTATTTTGGACAAAAATAAAAAAAATAACGCATTATCGTGTTATTTTATGCTTAGTAATGGTATAATATCAATAGTTTATCATGTGAATTGAGAACAAGTTACAAGCTTTCCGATACATAACATAATAACAATAAAGTTAATGGAGGTATAATTATGGATCAAGTACGCATTTTTGCGCTTGGCGGATTAGACGAAAACGGTAAAAATATGTATATCGTAGAAATCAATGAAGCCATATTTATTATTGAAGCGGGATTAAAATATCCCGATACTGGACAATTGGGAGTGGAATTTATTATTCCAGATTTCTCATATCTAGTAGAAAACAAGGACCGCATTGCCGGTATCTTTATTACGCATGCTCATGACGATGTTGTGGCAGCGTTACCTTACCTTTTAAAGCAGGTAAATGTACCAATCTACACAGGAAATTTAACAGCGAATATCGTTCATGATATGTTGAAAAAAGAAGGCATTAAGAATGCGAAAATTCATCGTATGAAAAGAACGAGTAAGCAAGTAATCAATGGAGTAAAAGTTAGAACTTTCCCTATGACACATGCTTTTCCAGATAACTTTGGATTAGCACTTGCAACAGATCAAGGATATATCGTATATACTGGTGAATTTATTATCGATTACGATATGTTACAAGATGAATACTTATGTGATATTAATGAATTGAGTGAAATCGGTAAAAAAGGAGTTCTATGTTTATTGAGTGAATCTCAATCAGCAGATAGAAGTGGACATACAGCTCCTAATCATCGCATTACCAATTTAGTAGAACCAATCTTTGAAAGCAGTCCAACAAGAATTCTAATTTCTTGTTATGCACAAAGTTTGTTCCGTATTATTGAAATTATTGAACTTGCGAAGAAATACAATCGTAAAATATTTTTCCATGATAAGGGAATGCGTGAATTGTTAAGACAATTAGAATTGGTGAAGTACTATAACGTTCCTAGAGAAATGGAACTTACTGAGAAGACATTTAAAGATGATATGGAAGATGTTGTGGTATTGATTAGTGGGGATGGAAAGAATTTGTTCCGTACGATGTCTAATATAGCAAATCATGAAGATAAATATGTATCTTTCCGTACAAGTGATGCCATTATTGTTGCTTCACCGATTGTTTCAGGTACCGAATTAGAAGCGAACAATATGGAAAATGATATTTACCGTGAAGGTGGCAAGATTTTTACATTAGATTCTAAAACAGTATTATCTATGCACCCAAGCAGTGAAGATCTTAAAATGATGTTATATTTGTTTAGACCAAGATATTACATTCCTATCAAAGGAGAATACCGTCATTTATTTACCAATGCGAATTTGGCAATGAAGATGGGATTGTCTGCAGATCGAATCTTGATATTAGATAATGGACAGGTTGCCTTGTTTAAAGATCGTATTTTAAAGTCTGTTGCAGAACGATTAGAACTAGAAGATACTTTGATTGATGGAAAAGAAAATTGGGATGTTACAGGTGTTGTGTTGAAAGACCGTGAGGTTTTATCAACAGATGGTGTTATGGTGATTGGTGTTGGGGTAAATTTCAAAAACAAAGAAATTATCAATGGACCAGACGTTCAAACTAGAGGTCTAATCTATTTGAAAGATGCGGACTATATTATTAAAGAAGTTGGAAATATTATGGAAACTTGCATTGCGAATGCAGTGAAAGAACATCGTTATGATAATTTAACGGTGCGTGCAGAAGCAAGAGATAAGATTACGAAGTATTTAGTGAAAGAGACAGGGAAACGCCCTATGGTTCTTCCTGTGATTTTAGAAATAAATCTGTAATACTGTATTGAGGAGTGGAGGAAGTCATGGCGAAAGCAAAGAAGAGGAAATCGCAAAAACAAAAACAAGCATTAGAAAATGAAGTGTTGGTATATATATACTCTCTCGTCTTGATTGCTCTATGTATCATAGGCGGTTTGAAAATAGGATTTATTGGAGAACTAACGACAAGCTTCATTCAATATATTTTTGGAAATTTATATGGTGTCATTTATGGTGTTGTAATTGTATTTTGTATATTGTTGATGATGAAGAAATCAATTCGTGATATACCAATTAAATATATCATTGGTATTATAGTGATTATGTTAGGTTGGTTAATTGCGATGTCAATTCCAAAGGATCAAACCTTAAAAGGAATGGATATCTTTTCGAAGTATTTAAGTGATTCGGTTTTGATTTTCAAGAGTGAAGTGGCCGCGAGGGGAGGGTTCATTGGAGCCTTCTTAGTATCCATTTGTACGTTCTTATTTGATTATATGGGGACATGGATCATTGTTGGTGTTTTGGTTTTGTTAGGTGCTATTTTGATGTTGAATGGAAAAGCATTCGAGTATGTTAAGAAAGGGTTTGCCTCTTTGAAACGTCCGCTTGCTTTGATGAAGGAAAATAGCGCGAAGCGAAGCGTTAAACGCGCGGAGAAAAAAGAAGTAAAACAAGCACAACGAAATGCTGCAGAAGAAGAAAAATTAAAACAAGAACAAGAAACGATGTTTCAACGTATTGATTTAGATCAACGAGTGAAACCTGGGCAAGTGTCTTTCTTGGATATCGATGACGATTTTGATATTACAAGTGATGCTAGAACAACACAATATGAAAACATAGACAAACTTAAAAAAGATGAAGATGTAATTGTTGATGATGATTTGGAGATCGGATTTAAAACACCACCAACAAGTAATTCACAATCTATAAAAGCTGATGAAAATACACGTATCATAGAAGAAACAATTGGTCGTAAAGATACCTTTGTGTCTTCTTACATAGAAGATTATTCGAAGTATCGTTTACCACGTCAAACCTTATTGAATGATATAGGTAAGAAGAATCGTTCTGTAAGTAACATCAATGCGGCAAATGATTGTGGAAGACGTTTGATTGAAATTTTGGATCAATTTGGTGTAAAAGCATCGTTGATTGCGACACATATTGGACCTGCAGTTACAAAATTTGAAGTGAAACCAGATTTAGGTGTGCGTGTAAATAAAATTAGTAATCTTCAATATGATATTAAGATGGCTTTGGCCGCAAAAGATATTCGTATCGAAGCACCTATTCCTGGAAAGTCAGCGGTTGGAATTGAAATTCCAAACGTAGAAAAAACCAATGTAACTATGAAGGAATTGATGAAAAGTATTCCTGAGAAGTATGATGATAGTAAGTTGTTGTTTGCATTAGGAAAAGACCTGATGGGAAATAGCGTATATGGAGAATTGAACAAGATGCCTCACTTATTGATTGCGGGAGCAACTGGTAGTGGAAAGTCTGTATGTGTGAATTCTATTATTACAAGTATCTTAATGCGTGCAAAACCAGATGAAGTAAAAATGTTGTTAGTGGATCCTAAAAAGGTAGAGTTTACACCTTTTAAAGAAATTCCACATTTGATTGGTCCAGTTATTACGGATGGAGAAGAAGCCAATCGTGCATTGAAAGTAATCGTTACTATGATGGATAATCGTTATGAATTATTCTCTATGGCAGGTGTACGTAATATAGCAGGATATAATACATATATTGAAAATCATCCAGAGGATGGGTTACAGAAACTTCCTTGGATTGTTGTAATTATTGATGAGTTAGCAGATTTGATGTTAGTGGCGGCGAAAGAAGTCGAAGCAAGTATTCAAAGGATTACACAGTTAGCGCGTGCTGCTGGAATTCACTTGATTGTTGCTACACAACGACCAAGTGTTGATGTCATTACTGGAGTAATCAAAGCAAACATTCCATCACGTATTGCATTTGCGGTAAGTAGTGCGGTGGATTCAAGAACGATATTGGATCAAATGGGTGCGGAAAAACTACTAGGGTATGGAGATATGTTATATACACCAATTGGTGAAACTCATGCGACTCGTGTACAAGGTGTATTCGTGAGTGATGGGGAAGTACAAGATATCTGTGATTATGTATCCAAACAAGCAAAACCAAAATATGAAGATGCTTTCTTACGACTAGAAATGTTGGATGGAGGTGTTGGAATTGCAAGTAGTAGTGAGCAAGCTGGAGACCCATTGTATGATGAAGTAAAAGAGTTTATCATTTCTACTAGAAAAGCAAGTACATCCCTTATTCAACGTAAGTTTAGTATTGGGTATGCACGTGCTGCAAGACTGATTGATACCATGGAAGAAAATGGAATCATAGGTCCAGCTAGAGGAAGTAAACCTAGAGAAGTTTATATAAAGAATGAGGAGGAGTATTATGAGTAGAGTAAAAGACATTATTAGCGATCCTACACTAACCTACCAGCAAGAAGTGCTGGCATTGGCTCGTTTGGCAGAAAGTGATGATGATTCATTATATTTAGAACCGGATTTCATAAAGGCATTAGATGAAGAAGTTCTTTGCGATTTGAATGAAGGAAGAGCTCCTTATCGACCACGTTATATTTTACCTGATTATCGTATTTTGATGGAAAAAGGATGTTCATTCTTAGGACTACAACCTGCTACAGACATATGGGAAGCATGCAATAATCTATTGATTATGTATAAGCATGTTCCTAGTATTACGTCTTTCCCTGTATGGTTGGGCAATTTTTCTGAACTTTTAGAACCATTTGATGTAGATGAAGAAACAACAAAGAAAGCATTGCGTTTGTTCTTGTTACATATCGATAAAACATTAACAGATTCCTTTGTTCATGCGAATATTGGACCTGTAGATAATCGTGTTTCTAGAATCATTTTAGAACTAACGAAGGAGATGCAATTGGCAATCCCTAATATTACATTACTTTATGATCCAAATCGTACAAGTGATGATTTTGCGAAAGCATGTGTGGATTGTATGCTAGCAACATCAAAACCAAGCTTTGCCAATGATGTAATGTATCGTGGAGATGGCATTGGTGAATATGGAATTGCAAGTTGTTATAATGCGTTGAAAGTTGGAGGTGGAGGTTACACATTACCTCGTATCCGTTTGTTCAATGTAGCGACAAAATCGAAAGGAAAAGAAGATTTCTTAAACAACGTTTTACCATATTATGTAAATCTTATGTTGAGAAATATGGATGCACGTATACGTTATATCGTAGAAGAAAGCAATTTCTTCAAATCAAACTTCCTTGCAAAAGAAGGGTTTGTAAAACAAGAAAACTTTACAGGAATGTTTGGTGTTGTTGGGTTAGCGGAATGTTGTAATTACTTGCTTGGAATAAAAGATCCTAGTCTTGGATATGGAAAAAGTGAAGAGGCAACTGCATTCGGTATTGAAGTGATGAATGTAGTAGAATCATTGGTGAAAAATCACCATGGTATGTATTGTGAAGGTTGCAATAATCAATACGTATTACATGCACAAGTAGGAATTGATTCTGATGGACGTGAAAATTCACCAGGAGCACGTATTCCAATTGGTATCGAGCCTGATTTAAGCGATCATATTGAAGTGGAATGTAATTTTCATAAATACTTTGTATCTGGTATCGGGGATATCTTCAAATTTGATGATACATGGAACAATACGCAAGATGCATTACTTGATATTATCAAGGGTGCTTTTGAACAAGGTATGCGATACTTTACAGGGTATAATGCAGACAATGATGTTGTTCGTGTTACGGGATACTTAGTGAAAAAGAGCGAAATCGAAAAACTAGATCACAAGGAAGCTAGTTTAAATAATGTTACTGTATTTGGACAAGGTGCTAGAAATACTGCGAATGCATTGGATCGCAGAATATATGATGAGAGCTCCCGTAAATAAAATCATTCCGTTTTCAAATGTAGATGGTCCAGGAAATCGCTGTGCCATCTTTTTTCAAAGTTGTCCATTTTCTTGTTTATATTGCCACAATCCTGAAACGATACATATGTGTCAACATTGTGGTGATTGCATTACAACTTGTCCTGTACATGCGCTAAAAATGGAAGAACAAAAGGTGGTTTGGGACGCATCAATTTGTGTGAATTGTGATCAGTGTATTCAAACGTGTACACATTTGGCTTCGCCTAAAATAAAGAACATGAGTGTGGATGAAATTGTAGAAATCATTCAAAAAAAGAAAGCTTTTTTAAGAGGGATTACAGTAAGTGGGGGAGAGTGTATGAATCATGCTCCTTTCTTGTTAGAATTGTTCACAAAAGTAAAAGCTATGGGTTTAACTTGTTTGATTGATAGTAATGGATACCATGATTTCGAGTCCTATCCAGAACTATTAGACGTATGTGATGGAGTTATGCTCGATGTGAAAGCATCTGATTCTGTCTTTCATAAAATGTTGTGTGGTTGTGATAATCAAACAGTATTAAAAAACTTATCGTTCTTGTTAGAAAAAGGAAAACTGGAAGAGGTAAGAACTGTAATTTTGCCGAATCAAGATGAACAAAATGAAAAGACGGTACGCTATGTAAGTTCACTTATTCATGATAATGTTCGATATAAACTCATACGCTATCGCAAATATGGTGTAAGAACAGAAGGTCTTGAAGCATTGGGGAATGTAAATGTGAGTGAAGAATATATTGCTCGTTTTGTGAATATTTGCAAAATACTAGGTAATACTACAAATGTTGTGATATAACTATGACCTTTTCTTGATGTAAGGGCTTTAATTATTGACAAATACGTATAAAAAATGTAAAATTTCTATAGGACCATTAGGAAAGGTCAAGATGGAGGAAATTATGAACAAATTCAGTAAATTTGCTTTAGTTGCTGCATTAGCAACAACTACACTTGCGGGTTGCGGTAGTAGTGGTGACAGCAAGAAAGATGATTCAACATGTTCTATTCGTATCGGTTTCGTAACAGATACAGGTGGTGTTGATGACAAATCATTCAATCAGGGGTCTTGGGAAGGTATCAAAAAATATGCAAAAGATAATAATTTAGATGAAAGTTGTATTAAATACTTACAATCTAAGAGTGAATCTGATTATGAACCAAACTTGAGCCAATTGGCAGAAGATAAGTTCGATTTAGTTGTTGCGGCAGGTTATTTATTTGATAATGCAATGACAAAAGTTGCTGACAATTATCCAGATACAAAATTCTTTGTTATCGATACAGTTGTAGCAAAAGATAATGTTGAAAGTGGTGTATTTGCTGCTGAACAAGGTTCTTACTTAGCAGGTATGGCAGCTGCATTACAAGCAAAATCTCAAGGATCTGACAATGTTGGATTCATTGGTGGTATGGAAAGTGAATTGATTCAAGCATTCCAAGCTGGATTTGAACAAGGAGCAAAAGCAGTTGATCCTAACATGAAAGTTACAATCGACTATGCTGGAGCATTCGACAAACCAGATACAGGACAAACATTAGCTGAAAAACAATATGCAGCTGGCGTAAGCGTTATTTATCATGCTGCTGGTGGTACTGGTGGTGGAGTTATTAAAGCTGGTATCGCTCGTGCTGAAAAAGGTGAAAAAGTCTGGGTTATCGGTGTAGACCGTGACCAATATACAGATGGTGTTTATGGTAAAGATAAAAAATCAGTTATCTTAACTTCAGCACTTAAAAAAGTAGATACAGCTACATACAATGCAGCTCAGTCTGTTGTTGATAAAACTTATAAAGGTGGAAGTACTGTAACTTTTGACATCAAGAATGATGGCGTAGGAATGCCTGCAGAAAATCCTAACTTATCAAAAGAAATCTTGACTCAATTAGAAACAGCTATCAAAGAAATGAAAGATGGTAAAATCGAAGTTTCTAAGACACCTTCAATCCCAACTGGGTCAACTAAATAATTCGTAAAATTAGATTAGATAGCTGAGCGAATTAGCTATCTTTTCTTTTGCTTTAATTGTATTTTTTAACATCTCAAAACAACTGAATTTGTGATATAATTAAAACAGAAAAATATATAAGGAGGTACATTATGGAATATGCTGTCGAAATGCTAAACATTACGAAAGAATTCCCTGGTATTCGAGCAAACGATAATGTGACGGTACGCTTGAAAAAAGGTACTATCCATGCACTGCTTGGTGAAAATGGTGCAGGAAAATCAACACTCATGTCGATTCTGTTTGGGCTTTATCAGCCAACATCTGGAATCATCAAAGTCAATGATAAAGAAGTGAAGATACAAGATCCTAACGTAGCAACGGATTTAGGTATTGGGATGGTTCATCAACATTTTAAATTGGTAGAGTGTTTTACAGTAACTGAAAATATCATATTGGGTATGGAACCTACAAAATACAGAATGGTGGATATTAAAAAAGCAACCAAAGATATTTTGAAGCTAAGTGATCAATACGGTCTTAAAGTAGATCCAAATGCAAAGATATCAGATATATCAGTAGGTATGCAACAACGTGTAGAAATTTTAAAAATGTTATATCGAAATGCGGATATTTTGATTTTTGATGAACCTACAGCGGTGCTTACACCACAAGAAATCGAAGAGCTTATCAAAATTATGCAATTGATGATCAAAGAAGGAAAAAGTATTTTGCTTATTACGCATAAATTAAAGGAAATTAAACAAGTAGCAGACGAGTGTAGCGTATTACGCCGTGGGAAATACATAGGAACTGTAAATGTAAAGGATACATCTGAACAAGAAATGGCTGATATGATGGTTGGTAGAAGTGTTAATTTCAATATTGACAAGGCTCCAGCACAGCCAGGTGATGTGGTACTAGATATTAAAAATCTTACTGTTAAAAATGGGTCAGGATTGCCTGTTGTAAATGACTTCTCACTCCAAGTGCGAAAAGGTGAAATCGTTGGGCTTGCTGGAATTGATGGAAACGGGCAAACAGAACTTGTTTATGCATTATCAGGACTTATCAAAACTTCTAGTGGACAGATTTTATTAGATGGTAAAGATATTACAAACATGAGTGTGAAACAGCGCTGTAAAGAAGGAATGGGACATGTTCCTGAAGATCGTCATAAACATGGATTGATTTTGGATTTTATGTTGAAAGAAAATTTTATCGTTCATGCATATAATGAAGCACCATTTTGTAAGCACGGTATTATGCAAGTAAAACCAATCGATGCATATGCCGAAGAACTTATTCAAGAATTTGATGTTCGTAGTGGAGAAGGAAAGAATACACCTACACGAAGTATGTCAGGAGGGAATCAACAAAAGGCAATCATTGCTCGTGAGATTCATCGTAGTCCAGAATTGTTGATTGTTGTACAACCAACACGTGGACTTGATGTTGGGGCGATTGAGTATATTCATAAAAGAATCGTAAGTGAACGTGACAATGGTCGTGCAATCTTACTTGTTTCATTAGAATTAGATGAAGTGTTGGATTTATCTGATCGCATCGCTGTTATTTATGAAGGTAGTATGTGTGGTGAAATGGACGCGAAATCTACAAATGAAAAAGAACTTGGATTGATGATGAGTGGTTCAAAGCGAAAGGAGAGTGCTTAGTACATGAAAAAGAATCGTGATACATTAAAAATATCTCTGATTGCAATTGGACTAGGGTTATTGTTAGGGATTATCATAATGCTTGTTTCCGGACAAAATCCTATGGACCTATTCAAAGCATTATTAAAAGGTATAACAGGTATCAGTCCAGAATATGGAACAGGATTTAATCCACGATATCTTGGCGAGTTTTTAGTAACTAGTATGCCAATCATATTAACTGGTCTTTCCGTAGGGTTTGCTTATCGTACAGGTTTGTTTAATATTGGTGCAGAGGGACAGGTTATGGTTGGCGCAATGGCTTCCATTGTTGTGGCATTCTTAGTACCTCTTCCTCCAGTACTTCATGCAATTGTTGCAGTATTAGCAGGTGCAGTAGCGGGAGCTATCTGGGGATTTGTACCAGGTATTTTGAAAAGTAAATTCAATGTTCATGAAGTTGTAATTTGTATTATGATGAATTATACAGGTATGTATTTTGCGAACTGGATGATTCAAAAAATGCCAAATGCAACGGTATCAAAGACACCGATCATTCCGGAATCAGCTTCTTTAAGTTCTGAATTGTTGGAAAGTCTTACGAAGAATTCTAGATTGAACTGGGGAATTATATTCGTTATTATTGCGGTTTTATTGTATTGGTTCATTATAGAAAAAACAAGCTTTGGATATAGTTTGCGTGCGACTGGGTTTAATAAAGAAGGTGCTCGCTATGCTGGTATGAAAGTTGATCGAAACATCGTGTATTCTATGATGATTGCTGGTGCGCTTGCTGGTTTAGCTGGTGCGATAGTAGCATTGGGTACATTCAATATGGGACGTGTATTATCATCGTTTGAAAATTATGGTTTTGATGGTATTGCAGTTGCTCTTACAGGAGCATGTAATGCGGTTGGAATTGTATTGGCTGGATTACTATTTGGTTTATTAAAAGTAGTACAACCGATCTTGCAGGTTGCAGGTATTCCAAAGGAAATTGGAGAAATTATATCTGCTTCTATCGTATTATTTGTCGCAATGCAATATGGAATTAAGATGTTAATGAATAAGCTTTATAAGCGGAAGTCAAAAGTAGATGAAGGAGGTGACTCCAAATGAGTTTGCTTTATCAAATGTTTCCATTAGCCCTCGGGGTTGCAACTCCAATTATTATTTGTTCTTTAGGTGGTTTATTCTCTGAAAGAAGTGGAGTAGTAAACATTGCATTAGAAGGAATCATGTTGACGGGTGCATTCTTTGGTGCAACGACATGTGTATTCACTGCAGAATCATTAGGTAGTTTAGCTCCATGGGTATCTATTTTAGTCGGTATGGTAAGTGGTATTGCCATGTCTTGGATTCATGCATTTGCATCTATACGATTGAAAGCAGATCAAACTATTAGTGGTACTGCAATCAATATGTTGGCAACTGGATTAACTGTGTACTTATGTCAAATTATATTTGATCAACAACGTACACCTACCTTTACACAAACATTCTCTCGTATAGATATACCTGTGCTAAAGGATATTCCTTTTATAGGTGATTTATTCTTTACAAATATTTATCCAACGTTTTATTTAGCAATTGCTTTAGTGGCTATCACGTACTTTGTCGTATTCCGTACGAAATTTGGATTACATTTACGCTCTTGTGGTGAATTTCCACAGGCGAGTGCTTCTATGGGTATCCATGTTGAAAAGATGCGTTATATTGGAGTATTAACTTCTGGTGCTCTTGGTGGTTTAGCTGGGGCAATCATGGTGTTATCCATGGATATTCAATTCACTGTTGGTTCTATTCATGGTGTCGGGTTTATCGCTATGGCATGTTTGATTTTTGGTAAATGGAAACCATTAGGATGTTTAGGGGCAGGAATATTCTTTGGGTTCTCACAAGTATTGTCAAATTATTCTGGATCCATTCCATTCTTGAGCGGATTCCCATCAGAATTCTTTTACGCAATACCATATCTGTTAACAATTGTCGCACTAATCCTATTCGCAAGAAAATCTATTGGACCTAAAGCCTCTGGAGAAATTTACGATTCAGGTAAGCGATAATTAAAAGATTGTTGTGAATTATTCTTTGAAATTTAATGTGAGTGAATAAAAACATTATGAAATTAATGAATAGGAGATGGTTGAGAGACTATCTTCTTTTCATATGCAATTACTACATGGCATATGTGATAATTTAAAATTTTATTTGAATGGAATAAAAGCAAGATAATGGAGATTGAAAATTCTTTACATCACTTTGTATTAAGTGATATATTTTTGTTCTGTGAGTATGAAATGTTTGTTAGATGTAAAGACGAATATAGTGAAGTGGTTAAGTGATTTATCTTATAACGATTTATTATAGATGGTGAAATTAAAAAAATATTTCAAAATATTTAGGGTTTTAATATATTTTTTTCGTATATATATAATGAAGGGAGGTAATTGTATGAATGAAATAATTACCAAAGATAGAGAATTTAAAGATTTAGTACATGTTATTCGTGGGCAACAAGTGATGCTAGATAGTGATTTAGCAAAATTGTATGGTACAGAAGTAAAAAAACTAATACAACAAGTAAAGAGGAATATTGATAAGTTCCCTGATGACTTCATGTTTCAATTAACTATGAGTGAGGCAAACGAGAGTGCAAGGTCACAAAATGTGACCTTGAACAAACAAGGTAAAAACATTAAATATGCACCCTATGTTTTTACTGAACAGGGAGTATACATGGTGGCAACTATACTGAAAAATGAAATAGCGACACAACAAAGTATTTATATTATGAGATCGTTTAAAGAAATGAAGCACTATATTGTTGAAAATCAGCAATTTATTGGCAATGAAGAAATACTAAAATTATCTAATCATATTATTGATCAAGATAAAAGAATTACAGGTATTGAAACTACTATGGCTACTAAAACGGACATTGATAAAATTATGGAAAACTTTATTGATGACAAAAAAATTAAAGAGAAACTATTTTTAAATGGGCAAGTATTTGATGCAGTAGAAGCTTATATTATGATATATAAACAAGCTAATAAAAACATTTATATAATAGACGACTACATAAATATAAATACACTAAGTTTATTAGCGCACAAACAAAAGAATGTTGATATAACGATCTTTACTGGGAATAAAAGTGAACCTAAATTATCAAAGAATGAAGTAAAGAAATTTAATATTCAATATCCATCTTTATCTATAAGATACACAGATAAAGTACATGATCGATTTATTGTGATTGATTATGGCACTGATAATGAAAAGTTTTATGTATGTGGAAGCTCTAGCAAAGATGCTGGACAAAAAATATGTACGATTATACAATTGTATGATAAAGCAAAACTACATTTCATAATAGATGAACTATTAAAAAGTAAACTTTATGTATTTTAAAGAAACTCTTATTTTTATAAATGAATATTTTAAATTTATTACTTGATTGTTGCGTATAGTGTATGAAGGTTATATAACTTTACGAAACTATTATACGAAGGATAGATATTGTGATTACATATAATATTAATTGAATTCGTACGTAAGAAGGTATCATTGTAACGTTTAACAAGTATCACAACATAAAAGGATTGTTAATTTTTTTAGTTAAAAGTTACTTTGCGAATGAGATGCTTGTATATTAGAGTTGCATTCTCGTCTTTACATATAAAATATGGTACAATAATACAGTATGTATAAAAACAGTTTTTAGCATTTGTAAATAGGAACATACTAATGTTATGGAGGTAACACTATGGTAATAAATCAAGGAGTTAATTTGCATATATTGTCTACAAAGAAATTTAAAGACATTGGAATAAGCATTCGTTTTATGAATACTTTGGATAAAGAAAAAGCACCTGCAAGATCTTTGTTGGCATTGTTGTTGTGTGATCGTTGTGCAAAATATGATACTAAACAAAAAGTGAGTTCTCATTTGGATACTTTATATGGGGCATCTCTTTCAGCACAAACGATGGGATATGGAAAATCTCAAGTCATGGAAGTACGTATGAAAACAATGAATCCAAAGTACGCAAGTGATGGGGATGCATTGATGAGTGATATTTTTTCTTTTCTACATGAGATTTTATTTCAACCGTTAATCAAACAAGAAGTGTTTGAAGAAGCAAAGAGTATGTTGTTGGCAAAGATAGAACGAAATGAAGATGATCCTGCACAATATGCAATATCACAAGGCTTAAAACAAGCAGGAAAAGGCACGCCTCTTTCTTTGTCTGCACTAGGTGAAAAAGAGAATGTAATGGCATTAACGCTACAAGATATAGAAGATGCTTATCATGAAATGATAGAACAAGATAGTATTCATATGATTGTTTGTGGAGATGTAGAAGAACAAGAAATTCGTGAGATGGTGCAGAAGCATTTACCGTGTAAGGATAGAAATGCATCCGTTGAAACGTATTATACAGTATCAAATTCCATCCATGATGAATATAAAGAAGCTTATAAGAATATTTCTCAGACGAGTATCATGATGGTGTGGTTTAGTAATACTAGTGTGATGGATGAACATTATTATGCATTACGTGTAGCAAATGCAATCTTTGGCCAATATTCCACATCATTCTTGTTTCAAGAAGTTCGTGAAAAGAATAGTTTGTGTTACTCTATCTTTTCGAATCTTATTTCTTATGATGGTGCCTTAGGAGTAACTACGGGTGTTGAAAAAAAATACATCAAGAAAACGATTGCGCTTATTCGCGAACAGTTTGATCGAGTTGTAAATGGTGAATTCGATGATGCATTACTTGATGTAAGTAAACAGATGATTATCAATTCCTTAAAAGCAAGTAAAGATAACATGAATTCTTTGATTGCTTTACAGTTTCAAAATGATGTGTTAAATCGTCATGATACAACAGAAGACATTATTCAAAAGGTACAAGAAGTAACACGCGAACAAGTGATTACTATGATGAAAAAGTGCGAGTTAAAGATGACATTTGTATTGACACAGGGAGGTGATGATCATGAAACAAATTAAGAATGATCGTTATCAAGAGAGTTATGTAGAAGAAACTCTAGAGAATGGTTTGCATGTGGTTATATGGGAAAAACAAGATTATGAAAAAAGCTTGTTCATGATGGCAACGCCACTTGGTGCCATGGATTTGAAACAAGTAGATGAACAAGGAAGAGAATATCATTTTCCTGCAGGGATTGCACATTTTCTTGAACATAAGATGTTTGAAATGGGTGAAGAAGATGTCATGGATTTGTTTTCAAAAATGGGAGCGAATGTAAATGCATTCACTTCCTATAGTGAAACAGCATATTATTTTTCTACAAGCAATGATATTTATAAACCATTGGATCTTTTATTAGACTTTGTACAATCTTTGCAAATAACGAAAGAATCAGTTGAGAAAGAAAAGGGTATTATTGTACAAGAATTGAATATGTATAAACAAATGCCAGATAATCGATTATTGATGGAAACATTCTCTTCGCTTTATAAAAATCACCCATTAAAATATGATATTGGTGGAGATGATGAAAGTGTAAATTCTATTACATTGGAACAATTGGAAGAATGTTATCGCATGAATTATCATCCAAGTACAATGGTACTTGTAGGAGTAACCAATCAAAATCCTGAAAAGGTACTAGAGGCTATTAAGGAAAATCAAAAGAAGAAAGATTTTCCTGAAATATCAAATGTACATCGTTTGAAGTATGAAGAACCAAAAGAAGTACATCGTAAAAATTATAGCTTTACGATGGATGTATCTATACCTAAAATTGCGTATGCATATAAACTTGAAGGTGTAAAAAATGCACTAGATCGTGCACGAAGAGAATGGTGTTTGAAAACGATGCTGGACGCTTGTTTTTCGACATTAAATCCACTCTATCAGGATTGGATTGATCAAGGAATCATCAATGATTATGTGGGATGTGAAGTGGATCTTGGAGAAGATCATGGAATGTTGATGTTTTATGGAGAAACAAGAGATGAAGAAGCATTTGAAAAGATTGTATCTCAAAGTGTAGAAGCGATTGCGAATGCAAGTGTTAGTGATGAAGTGCTTCAACGTTTAAAGCGTCGCTATTTTGGACAATCTATTCGAAGCTTGAATAGTTTTGATGATATTGCGATTACCTTTGTACGCAATTACTTTGAAGGCTTGGATTTCTTTGAAGCTATGGATGTGTTGTATGATATCAACAAAGAAGATATTATCGAAGCATGTGCATGTCTTAATGGAGTCGATGTTTGTAAGGTAGAATTAAAGCCAGAAAAATAGGAGTAAATTTGTACGTATTTGTATAGGAAGTGTAAAAAGAGGCCACTTGAGCCTCTTTTTTATATTTTATATCATATTTTATCAATGAATTTACAAATAAGTGAGTTTGTGAAGATTGCATATTTTACGGATAATATAAGCAATAAGGGAGGGATGCCTATGCGGTAGGTGAGCGTTGGAATAAAAAACAAAGAAAGGAGTCGATACTATGAATATCGTAGCATTTGTTGGACAAATTGTTGAATTACCAAAGTTACGTGAATCTGCGCAAGGAAATAAGTTTGCCACTATGGTGGTTAGAGTTGGTCGTCCATTCCCAAATAGTGATGGAGTGTATGAACAAGATGATTTAACCTTTACCTTGTGGAAAGGGATTGCGGAAACTACGACCCAAATTGCAAATGAAGGGGATCAAGTCGCAATCAAAGGTAGATTACAATCTCATACATTTGAAGGGAATGATGGCTTAACACATCGTTCTTATGACTTGATTGCAGAAAATGTTTCGTTCTTGTCAAAAAAAGAAGTATAAAAAAATCCAGTTTGCACTGGACTTTTTTTATGACTATCTGTTGTAGAATTCTACTACTAACAATTCGTTGATTTCTGCATTCAACTCACTGCGTTCTGGAAGACGAAGGTAAGTACCTTTTTTAGCATCTTTGTTTACATCTACGAAAGCTACTGTGTTCAATGTTGCTTCTAAAGCTTCATTGATTGCTTTCATACTTTGTGATTTTTCTTTTACTTCAATAATTGTTCCTGGTTTTGCAACGTAGCTAGGAATATCCACTTTTTTACCATTTACTAAAATGTGTCCGTGGTTAACAAGCTGACGAGCAGCACGACGAGTACGAGCAAATCCCATACGATATACAAGGTTGTCTAAACGAGATTCCAACAAGCATAAGAAGTTGTCACCCTTAACACCTTTCATCTTACTAGCTTTTGTGAATGTGTTGTAGAACTGACGTTCATTCAATCCGTACATGAAACGAATTTTCTGTTTTTCACGAAGCTGTAATCCGTAGTTTGTAAGTTTGATACGTTTTGTAGGTCCATGTTGACCTGGTGCATAAGCACGTTTTTGAAGCTCTTCTCCAGTTTCTAGAATAGAGAATCCTAAACGACGGGATGTCTTCCAAACTGGTCCTTTTACTCTTGACATTATATGTCCTCCTTATTGTTTCAGCTACAAAACAATAACGATGCAAACATCTTAAACTGTGTTTCTTTCCATGATGCTTTCACCCTAGCGAAAGGGGTACTCGCGATACCGTAGAATCTACGTAAGAAACGCTTTTTCTAAGACTTTACATTCCGCTATCCATTTTATTGCCACTATACTATACCAAACATGCCTAAAGATGTCAATCAGAACTTTCTTTTCCTGTTACAAGTCGAAGAATTGATGTGGTCGTGCAAAGTGTTTGAAAAGATGATGATATATCCTAATAAAAACTATGAAAACTTACGAAAATATAATTTCTTAATTTAGTGTTTTATGTTACAATATATACAGTGAAAATCAGTGAAAGAGGTGCCTATATGGATAATTTTATCAATCGTATAAAAAACATTGTTTCCTTGGATGTTTTGATTTATATTGTGATTGCGCTTGTTGCGATTATATTGCTTACAATTATAATGTTGGTGATTCGTAAAAAACGGGCTACGAAGCAATTGGAAGAATTAGAACTTCAGTATAACTCGTTGAAAGGAATACCTCTTGCGTTTAAATTAAACAAGGCTGTTGCGTTATCTCGTGTGAACGAAGATATGAGTGCGCAAGTAGATATTTGTAAAGCAGACTTTGATGAGATTCAAGAGAAGCTTAAAAACTGTAGTGTAGAGCTTGCGGAAATTGATGATATGATTTATGGACATAAAGTCAAAGGCGCAAAACGCAAAATGGATTCTTTGGTATTCGATTTAGAGTTGTGTGAAGCGGATGCGAAAAAAATCAATATGGTCTTGGATGACATCTTAGAACAAGAGAATGAACAACGAGTACATATCAATGCATTGAAAGAACAATTTCGTGCTATTAAAAAAGTAATTAATGATAATCGTACTTCCTACTCACAAAGCTATGAGTATTTAGAAACGGAAGTCATCACGATTGAAAAGATGTTTTCTAAGTTTGAAGAATGGATGTTTGCCTCAGAGTTTAACAAAGCTGCAGATGAACAAAAAGAAATTGGAGAATCCATTCGTCATTTAGAAGATATCGTACAAGTTTTACCTTCTCTTTATGAACGTGCAAAAGGTGCTTTACCAAGAGCGATTGATGAGGTAGGATATGCATTTGCACAAGCAAAGAACAAAGGGGTTTATCTTGAACATTTAGAAGTTCGTAAGAACTTAGATGTTATCAGTGATATGTTGAAATCTGATTTAAATAAACTTCGTAACGGAAATCCTGAAAACGTAAAAGAGGATTTGGATGATTGTGAAACAAGGATTGCTCAACTTTCTGAACAAATCAGTATGGAAGAGCGTGCCTTTAGTGAAGTAGATGACAATGTTGATATCTTGTTTAAGGATATTCGTGAAGTAAACCAAAGTGTAGAAAGCATTCATGAATTGTACAATCGTGTTTATGAACGATTCGGATTTGAAAATTGGACTGAAAAATTGAAGGATGCAGATCATAGATTAGAAGCTTTGAATGATATGCAACGTAAATTAGATAAAATTGTTGGAGAACATAAAGTTCCATATACTACGATTTTAATTGCTTATAAAGAACTAGAACAAAGCGCATCAAGTTATCGCAGCGATGTTTCTGCGATGATGGAGAAACTAAACAGCGCTTGTAGCGATGAGGAACGTGCGAAGAAACAACTTATCAAACTACAATTGATTTTGAATGAAATTCGTGTAAAGATGTCAAAACATCGTTTACCGAATGTATCGGTGCAATATGAAGAAGATTTATACAAAGGAAATTCGATGATTAAAGATATTCATGTCATCCTTGATAATTCTCCTTTGGATGTAAAACGTTTGAATAATGAGTTACGTGATGCGATTGATTTTATTTATACATTATATAACAACGTGAACAATTTGGTAGGAATGGCAATTATGGTAGAAAATACAATTGTATTTGGAAACCGTTATCGTTCTTCTTATCCTGAAATTGATTCCGAGTTAACACGTGCTGAGTTATGTTTCAGAAATGGACAATATACAAAAGCATTGAAAATTGGTATCCAATGTATTGAAAAAATGCATCCAGGTTCCTATGAAAAATTGATTAGTCGTAAAGATCCAAGCATTATGAACGCGGAGCAATAACGTGATTTATTTAGATTATGCATCTACGACACCAATTCGTAAAGAGGTGTTGGATACATATACAATGTTACTTACAAAGTATTATGGAAATAGTGACTCCTTACACGATATAGGTCGTGAAAGTGCGAAACTAATGGAACAAAGCCGTGCATCCGTTGCACAGCTTTTCCATGTTCGCTCAGATGAAATTTTTTTCACTTCTTGTGCAAGTGAGTCAAATAACTATGTAATCAAGGGATATGCTTGGAAAAATGATTATAAAGGAAAACATATTATTACGACTTGTGTAGAACATGCTAGTATTCATATGGCATGTGAACAGCTAAAAGAGCATTTCGGGTTTGATATCACATATTTGCCCGTGAATGAAAAAGGAGTTGTTTCACTAATTGATTTGAAAAATGCTTTACGTAAAGATACAATTCTTGTATCAATGATGATGGTAAATAATGAAACGGGAGCGATTAACCCGATCAAAGAGTGTGCAGACTACGTACATGAACATAGTAGAGCTGCCTTTCATATGGATGGGGTACAAGCATTAGGTAAGGTTGAACTCGATTTATCTTGGGTGGATATGGCTACGTTTTCTGCTCATAAAATCTATGGTTTAAAAGGAAGTGCAATCTTCTATAAACAAAAGAATATAGAAGTCCTTCCATTGATCAGTGGTGGTCAACAAGAGAATGGTTATCGAGCAGGAACTAGCAACGCTCCAACCAATATTGTGTTTGCGAAAACATTACGTTTGATTTTGGAAGAACAGAAAAACAATTACGAGTATGTAAAAAGACTAAACAACTATCTTCGAGAAGAACTGGGGAAGATGAAGGATGTGTGTATCAATAGTGATACTGAAGGCTCTCCCTATATCCTTAATGTTTCTTGTTTGAAGGTGGGAAGTGAAATTATGCTAAATGCATTGAACGAAAAAGGGTTTGCGGTTTCGGCGCAAAGTACTTGTTCATCAAAGAGTAAGGCGATATCACAAGTGTTGTTAGCTATGGGATTAGGAGAAGTACGTGCTACCCATGCCGTACGTATTTCATTATCGCATTTGACAACACAAAAAGAAGTAGAAGCATTTATACGTGCATGGAAGGAGATTGCTCATGACTATCGAACAAAATAACATTGTTTATGACCATATTCTGGTCCGCTTTGGTGAACTATCCACAAAAGGAAAGAATAAAAAAGATTTTATCAAACGTTTATTAACGAATATGAAAAACGCATTGCGAGAATTCGAGGCTTTAACGTACGAAAGAACACATGATCGTATGTATATTATGCTAAATGGAGAAGATCCTAAAAAGGTAAGCGAACCACTGGCAAAGGTATTTGGCATTTCTTCTTTTTCTTTTGCAATACAAGTTCCAAGTGATATTGAAGAAATTAAGAAAACAGCCCTCATGGTTGCGAAAGAAACAAGTGGCGATACTTTTAAAATTGAAAGTCGTCGTAGTTATAAATTGTTTCCAATGATTTCAGATGAAATCAATCGGGAACTGGCGGGAGAAATCTTGCGGAATACGGAATGGAAAGTGAATGTAAAGACTCCTGATTTAAGGATTCAAGTAGAATTACATGAAGATCATACCTATATTATGACAAATAAAATCCCTGGTGCTGGTGGATATCCAGTAGGAGTTGGTGGAAAAGCACTTGTGATGTTATCAGGAGGAATTGATTCCCCTGTAGCAAGTTATCTAATGATGAAACGTGGGATTTCCATTGAATGCATTCATTATGCATCACCTCCATATACCAGCAAAGCTGCACAAGATAAAGTGTTGGATCTTGCTAGAGCAATCGCTCCTTATCAAGGACATATACGTGTACATGTAGTTCCTTTTACAGAACTACAATTGGCAATTTATAAGCACTGTGATGAGAGTTATGCAATTACCATTATGCGTCGTATGATGTATCGTATTGCGCAACGCATTTGTGAGAAACAAAATTGTCTTGCGATTGTAAATGGAGAAAGTATTGGACAGGTTGCATCTCAAACTTTAGAGAGTATGCAAACAATCAATGAAGTTACACAAATGCCAGTGATTCGACCAGTCGCATGTCTTGATAAATTAGAAATTATTGATTTGGCAAAGAAAATCAATACGTACGAGACATCAATTTTACCATTTGAAGACTGTTGTACGATTTTTACTCCTAAAAATCCAGTGACCAAACCAACGCTACATAGAGCACAACGTTTGGAATCTAGATTCGATTTTGAGACTTTATTAAATGAGTGTATTGAGAAAACAGAAAGTATCAATATATATCCTAGCGTTAAGGTGGATGAAGATATTTTCTAGTATAAAGTAAAAATCCTCAGGCATACTAAACTTGAGGTGAGAAAAATGGAAAGAAGAAAACAGTTTAACGAAAAACAGGTTGAACAAGATCTTTACCAGTACGAAATGGGTATCGAATTAGGTGCTGAACTGGAAAATCAGAAGAGAAATCATGAGTCAGAATATGACAAAGAAAATTCTTGCGAAGATTTCAAAGAAAACTTCAATAACCAGCTCCGTAACAACCAAAATCGTAACCAACGTAACAACAACCAAAAGAATAACGAACGTTAATTCTGCGAATTGATAGACACCCATTGTGGTGTCTTTTCTTATATCGTATAGAATTATATAATTATTTACGATTGTCATCATGTTTTGAAAGGAATTATGCTATAATTTTTAAATTGGAAGGTGATAGTATGTTGGTATGTCCGAAATGTAAGGGTCTATTACAAAAGAACGGCTCTAGTTATATATGTGAAGATCATCACTGTTTTGATATCGCAAAACGTGGGTATGTAAATTTATTGTTAGGGAATCACAAAACAAGTGGAGATGATAAAGAGATGATCATCGCTCGAACAAGATTTTTATCGCACGGTTATTATCAACCACTTTGTGATAAATTAATAGAAATTGTTAAAGAACTTCGTCCAACATCTCTTGTGGATGCAGGATGTGGTGAAGGGTTTTATACAAATCAGATTACGAAGGCTCTTCAAGAATGTGAAGTATATGGCTTTGATTTATCAAAACATGGAGTAGATGAAGCGTGCAAAGCTCATACAAGTGCAGTATATGGAGTTGCGAATGTCTTTCATTTACCTTTAGCAGATGCGTGTGCAGATGTGGTATTGTCGGTCTTCGCTCCTTTTGATGAGGAAGAGTGTGCTCGTGTACTAAAAGAACACGGTGTATTTATTAAGGTTGGGCCTGGTCCTCAGCATTTAATGGATATGAAAAATGTCTTATACGAAGAAGTATATGAGAATGAAAAGAGTGAACGTTTACAAAGTATGTTTACCTTTGAAGAAGAGTATTATGTGGATTATGAAACATGTATTGATGGACATGATGATATTTGGGCTTTGTTTCAAATGACTCCTTATTTTTGGAAATCTCCAAAAGAGGGAAGTAATCGACTTCGTGAGCTACAACAACTTTCTACACGTGTACAATTTCATATCGAAGTATATAGAAAATAAAAGTCTATAAACACGATTATGAACCTTTTACAACAATTCATCCATATGATATAATGGACAAAACAAAGGAATGGAAAGGCGGTTTTTGGTATGGCATTTGAATCATTAAGCGAACGTTTAGGGAAGGCGTTTAAGAATATAACGGGGAAAGGTAAACTTACAGAAAAAAACATGAATGACATGTTGCGTGAAGTACGTATGTCATTATTAGAAGCAGATGTAAATTATGCTGTTGTGAAAGATTTCATTGCGAAGATTAAAGAACAAGCACTAGGCGAGGAAGTTATGAGTTCCTTAAATCCTGGACAAATGGTTGTGAAGGTTGTTCATGATGAAATCGTGAATTTATTAGGTAGTGAAGATGCACCTGTAAATTATAAAAAAGAAGGTATTAGTACCATTATGATGGTAGGTCTTCAAGGAACTGGTAAAACAACAGCTGCGGCTAAGATTGCCAGTGTAATGAAGCGTAAGCAAAATAGAAACCCATTGCTTGTTGCATGCGATGTGATTCGTCCTGCGGCAATTGAGCAGTTAAAGACCTTAGGAGAAAGTATCGGTGTAGAAGTATTCTCTTTAGGGGTAGAAACGAAAGCTTTAGAAACAGCAAAAAAAGCAATGCTATATGCGAAAGAAAAAGGATATGATACGGTCTTGTTCGATACGGCAGGTCGTTTGCATATCGATGAAGAATTGATGCAAGAATTAGCGGATATCAAGGCAGAAGTTCAACCAGATGATATCTTATTAACGGTCGATGCGATGACAGGACAAGATATCGTTAATGTCGCAAGTAGTTTCCATGAACAACTATCTGTTACTGGATTGGTCGTTACAAAATTAGATGGGGATTCTCGAGGTGGTGGTGTTTTATCTGTACGCACCATTACCAATGTACCAGTGAAGTTTGTTGGTCTTGGTGAAAAAATTGAAGATTTAGATGTATTCCATCCAGATCGTATGGCAGATCGTATTCTTGGTATGGGTGACATCATGACATTGGTGGAACAAGCGCAAGAAAAAATGGATTTAGAAGAAAGCGCAAAAGCAGCCAATCGTATGATGAGTGGTAAATTTACATTAAACGATATGTTATCACAATTTCAACAGCTTAAGAAAATGGGTTCATTAGGTGGAATTATGAAGATGATTCCTGGTATGAGTCAAATGGCTGGACAGCTAGATGAAGCAAAAGCAGATAGCAAAATGAAGAAAAGTGAAGCCATTATATTAAGTATGACACCAGAAGAAAGAGAAAACCCAGAAATTCTTCGTGCTTCTAGAAAAAACCGTATTGCGAAAGGTAGTGGAACGCAAGTAGCGGATGTAAATCGTGTAATCAATGATTTTGAAAAAATGAAGACGGTTATGAAACAAATGGGAAGCATGGGTAAAAATGGTATGGGGAATATGTCTGGATTGGGTGCTATGAAAAATATGCGCAACATGAATAAAATGATGCGTGGTGGCAAAGGGAGAAAATTCTAAACAAGGCAAATGCCTTGTTTTTCTTAAGGAGGTAAGCGTATGAAGGTGTTTGTATATGGATGTGGAGTGGAAGAAGAACGATATTTTGAAGAATGTAGAAAACGTTTTTCTATGGAAATAGAAACCTGCCCTAACAAAGCAGTGATGCAAAATGCACATTTGTCAAAAGGGTATCCTTGTATCTCGGTGCTATCTACACCATTACCCAAAGAACTGATTGAAGAACTTTACGCACAAGGTGTTCGTTTTATATCGACTAGAACGATTGGATTTGATCATATTGATATAGAGACTTGTAAACGATTAGGGATTCATGTTTCCAATGTAACCTATTCACCAGAGAGTGTTGCGGATTATACAATCATGTTATTATTGATGACACTTCGTAAGATGAAGTTGATTATGCAAAGCGCGATTTCACAAGACTATTCATTTAAGTGCGTACAAGGTAGAAATCTTAAAGGGAAATGCGTGGGTGTGATCGGTGCGGGAAATATTGCGAGTTGTTTGATTGCTCATTTATATGGGTTTGGATGTAAGATTTTAGTACATGCCCCACATGAGAAAGAAACGTTATTGCCATACGCAACTTTTGTTGATTTGGATACGCTATATCAAGAGAGTGATATCATTACATTACATGTGCCATTGAATGAACAAACACGTCATATGATTTGTAAAGAATCAATCGATAAAATGAAAGATGGTGTAGTTTTAATCAATACTGCAAGAGGTGCTCTAGTGGATAATGAATCTTTGATAACAGCGATTGAAGAAGGAAAAGTATCTGGTGCTGCACTGGATGTAGTGGAGGGAGAAACTGGAATATATTATAACAATCGTAAAGGCTATATTTCTAAACAAAGAGAAATGTCGATACTTAATGGATTTCATAATGTGATCATGTCTCCTCATATGGCTTTTTTAACAGAAGAGAGCAGTGAAGATATGGTCGTAAACTCTATGCTTAGTTGTAAGGCGTTTTATGAACATGAGGAAGATGCTTACAGAATTTGTTAGAAAATTTAAGTGTCAAGTAAAAGTACTTGACACCTGTATAAATTATGGTATACTACTAACGTAATATTAATTAGGAGGAATCAACACATGGCTGTTAAATTAAGACTAAAAAGAATGGGATCAAAAGCAAGACCTTTCTACAGAATCGTAGCTGCAGACTCTCGTTCACCTAGAGATGGACGTATTATTGAATCAATCGGAACTTACAACCCAACAACAAACCCTGCTTCAGTAACTGTAAATGAAGAATTAGCTGTTAAATGGTTGAAAGATGGCGCTCAGCCTTCTGACACTGTTCGTAATATCCTTTCAAAACAGGGTATCATGAAACGTTTACACGACGAAAAACACGCGAAATAAAAAACAGTATGGATTACGAAAAAACTTTGTTGGATCTTGTAACACCGATGGTTGAAGATAAAACCAATGTATCTGTGAAAATGATGCCTACATTAGAAGACAATGAAATCTTATTGTATGTATATGCAAATAGTGATGACGTTGCTCGTTTGATTGGAAGAAGAGGCGCAATGGCTGCTTCTATTCGTCAAATGATGTCTGTAGCATCAAGAAAAGAAGATAAACGAGTTACCATTAAATTTGAAGCATATTAGGATGTGGCATACACATCCTTTTTCATGGTATAATAAAAAACATAGGAAGGAGTTGAATGCCTGTTTTTAGGGCTTTTATATGAAAACAATAAAGGTAGGGGTTTTGGTAAATACCCATGGTTTAAAAGGGGAAGTAAAAGTAAAACCATTGACGGATTTTCCACAATTACGCTTTGCGAAAAAAGCAAATGTATATATTGATGTTAACCAAAAAAGTATCGAGTTAACGATTCAGACAGTTCGTGTGCAAAAAGATATGTTACTTGTTACGTTTAATGGGTATGAAGATATTAATCTAGTTGAGTCTTGGAAAGGGAGTACTCTTTACATACATGAGGAACAACTTCATGAATTAGAAGATGATGAAGCATATTTTTATGAAATGATGGATAGTGAAGTCTACGATTTATCAAATCAATACATTGGGAAAGTTAGTGAAATCATTGAAACAGGCGCAAATGTAGTTCTTCGTGTAGTCAATGGAGAAGACATGAAACTGATTCCTTTTGTAAAACATTTTGTGAAAGAATTTGATAAAGAAAAGAAAATTATGCACGTAGAAATGATGGAAGGTTTATGAAAATAACGATTCTAACACTTTTTCCTGAGTTCTTCGAAAGTTTTCAATCTACCTCCATTATGAAACGTGCAATAGAAAAAGGTTTGGTAGAATTAGAGTGTGTAAACTTTCGTGATTATACATTAGATAAACACCATAATGTAGACGATACTCCTTGTGGTGGAGGGCAGGGGATGTTGTTGTCTGTACAACCGATTGCGGATTGCTTGAAGGTAATTCGTGGAGATGATTCATTTGTCATTATGATGACTCCCCAAGGCGAACGTTTCCAACAAAAAATGGCAAGAGAACTGGTTATTCATCATTCTCATATCATTCTATTATGTGGCCATTATGAGGGGTTCGATGAACGTATTAGAAGTTATGTGGATTTAGAAGTGTCACTAGGTGATTTTGTGTTAACTGGTGGAGAAGGGGCTGCGCTTGTAATCAGTGATGCCTTGATACGTCTGTTAGATGGAGTAATTCAGGAAGAAAGTCATTTGGATGACTCTTTTGAAAATGGATTATTGGAATATCCGCAGTATACACGGCCAGTTGAATTCGATGGTATGCAAGTACCAGAAGTTTTGTTAAGTGGTCATCACGCCAATATCAAGAAATGGCGTTTAAAAGAATCTTTGAAAAGAACAATGCAAAAAAGACCAGATTTATTAATCAATCGAGTGTATACGAAAGAAGAAAAGAAACTGTTAAAAGAGATAGAAGATGAACAATAAGTCTTCTATTTTTATAGTATTTATACGCATGAAGATGAGATGCGAAAATCTTAAGAGAAATTATGTAAATATTCTGATTTTCATTTCCAAAATGAACGAAAAAATGGTATGATAATAACGGAAAGTACCCGAGCTTTCCACAATTTGATGATTTTATATACACGGTGCAAAATTATGAGAAAAGACTTTACAAACCACATTCCTTTATGCTATTATTATTAGGCCTATTGGCAACGCGGTTCCGCTGAACATTTTCTAGATTCATGAGCCTGTCGTTTAACACAAGCGAAAGGAGCGCCATAATTATGAACATGCAGTTAGTAAACGAAGTTACAAAATCACAGTTGAAGAAAGATATTCCATTCTTCAAGCCAGGAAGTACGGTACGTGTACACGTTAAGATTAAAGAGGGTGACAAGTCTCGTATTCAGGTTTTCGAAGGTTTGGTTATTGAAAAACATGGTGGTGGAATCAGTGAAGCATTCACTGTACGTAAAATTTCAAACCAGATTGGTGTAGAAAGAACATTCCCTATGCATTCTCCAATTGTTGAGAAAATTGAAGTTGTACGTCATGGTAAAGTTAGAAGAAACAAATTATTCTACTTACGCGGACGTTCAGGTAAAGCTTCACGTATTAAAGAAATTCGTTAAACTGATAAAGTCGGGTAGTTACACTCGGCTTTTTCTTATATATTTTAGACAATGGGGAGGTAAAACATAATGGATGATCTTGCGAGAAGTAAGCATACACAAGATTCCAAAGAAACACTTGGTAAAGTGATTTTATCAAATGTGTTATCTTTGTTGAAAATTGTTTTAGTGTGCTTTATTCTTGTCTATTTTGTTTTCAATTATGTAGTTCATCCAATGCGTGTGAATGGAGGCAGTATGCTTCCAACGCTTAAAGGTGGAGAATTTATTCTATCAAATGCATTTTCAGGGCACTTCGGTGGAATAGATTATGGGGATATTGTAAGTGCTTATTCTGCGGACTTACATCAAGATGTAATCAAGCGGGTAATTGCATTACCTGGAGATACAGTATATGCGAAAGATGAGCAAGTGTATGTAAATGGATTAGCAATTGAAGAGCCCTATTTGGATAATGATTTTGCGCGAAATATATTATATGCAAACGAAGTGTTTACAAAAGATTTTGATAAAGTTACCTTAGGCGAGGATGAATATTGGTTGATGGGAGATAATCGATATGTATCTATTGATTCTGTGCAACTGGGACCATTCAAACGTTCTGATATCATAGGAAAGGGTGCAGTGGTATTCTTGCCGTTTGGTAAAATGAGGGTTACGGAATGATGAAAGAAAAGAAAGCTACAGATAAAATTGATATTCTTTATAATATTGTTTCCACGATACGTTTGTTTTTTATATGTGGAGTGATAGTTTCGTTGTTTTTTGTGTTCATTGCACGTAAAGAGACGGTACGAGGTACTTCGATGTATCCAACGTTGAAAGATGATGAGACGGTATTTATCAATGTTGCGGCATCTTATACAACAAGTATCAAACGCTTTGATGTTGTTGTGGCAAAAAATTACGATACGGATGCGTTATGGGTGAAACGTGTTATTGGTTTACCAAATGAAACAGTTGAGTATAAGAACGATGTCTTATATATCGATGGAAAAGAAGTGAAAGAACCATTTTTGGATAAGGCTTATGTCGAGTCTATGAAGGCACAAGGAGAACGAGTGAACTTTACGAATGATTTCGTATCAGAAAAGCTTGGAGAAGATGAATATCTTTTGGTTGGGGATAATCGCGTGAATTCTTTGGATTCTAGAAATGAAAGTGTTGGTGCGTTTAAACGAGAACAAATCATCGCAAAGGGTGTATTGGTGATAAGTCCAATACAAGAAATGAGGTATATTGGTAATGGCGGATAGTAAGATTCAAATTCAATGGTTTCCTGGTCATATGACGAAGGCCAAAAGGGAAATGCAAGATAAGATGAAAATGGTGGATATGATTATAGAACTTCGCGATGCTAGAATACCTTGTGCATCGAAGAACCCTATGATTGATGAATTAAGTAAAGATAAACCACGCTTAATTATTCTATCGAAAAAAGATAAAGCAGAACCACAAGCGACAGCAAAGTGGATGAAAGCATTAAGTAATGAAACAACTAAGGTATTGGCGTTGGATATTCCAAAGGAAAATATTACAGGAACGGTAGTTGCAGCTTCTAGAGAATTGATGAAACCTAAAATCGATCGTATGATTCGAAGAGGGATTCGTCCTAGAGCGTTGCGTGCTATGGTGGTAGGTGTGCCGAATGTAGGGAAATCTACTTTTATAAATAAGATATCAAAGAAGAAAATTGCAGTAACGGGAGATCGACCAGGGGTTACAAAAGCTTTGCAATGGTCCAAAGTACATCAAGACTTAGAATTGTTAGATACGCCAGGAGTTTTATGGCCGAAGTTTGAGGATGAGCAAGTGGGAGTTTTACTTGCGGTAACGGGAGCTATTCGCGATGAAATTTTACCGCTTGAAGAAATATCAGTATGGGCAATGGAGTTTTTGTTGAAAAATGATCCGCAAAAAATTGTGAATCGATATGAGGTAGAAATAGATAGTGATCCTTATGTAATGTTTGAAAGGATTGCGAGAAAACGAGGGTTTTTAAGAAATAAAGAAGATATTGATTTTAAACGTACGATTGAAACATTTTTACGTGAACTGCGTGATGATCGTTTAGGGTGTATTACTTGGGAGCTACCAGATGAAAACTGAGAATCAATATGAAAAACAATGGTGGAGTGAAGGAAAAACAAAAATCATTGGGATTGATGAAGCGGGACGTGGTCCAATGGCGGGTCCATTGGTGGTGGCGGCAGTTTCTTTTCCTGTTGGATTTGAACATGAAGAAATATATGATTCTAAAAAGATAAGTGAAAAGAAGCGAAAAGTCTTATTTAAGGAAATTATAGAACTGGCTAGTGAATATCATATCTTGATTATTGAACCTAAAGTTATTGATGAAGAAAACATTTATCGTGCAACACAACATGCGATGCAGAAATTAACAGAAATGTTTGAACAAGCGGATGGCGTGTTGAGTGATGCGATGCCTTTGCCACAATGTAGTATGGATGTGATTCCTTTGGTGAAAGGGGATCAAAAAAGTGTAAGTATTGCGGCAGCAAGTATCTTAGCTAAAGTGATAAGAGATCATATCATGATGGCGTATGATGTATTGTATCCACAATACGGGTTTGCAAAACATAAAGGGTATCCTACCAAAGCACACATGGAAGCGATGCATACATATGGAGTAATTGATCATATCTATCGACATTCTTATGCTCCAGTAGCAGAGATGGATCAGATGCAATTAGCATTGGATATATAAGCGGCAATTGCCGCTTTTTTTAATAATAATTATAAGAAAAATAAGAAAATGAATAATAATTAAGAAAAGTATTGCAAAAAAATAAGAATAATAATATAATGTAAGTAAGAAAGGCGGTGGCAGAATGTTTGAATGGGTAAAAGGTAATGTATATACCATGATCTTGACACTATATCCAAACAATATAACGTTGAATAGTAGCGCTGCATCTATATTTCAAGATGTACGATGGGTGATGATAGGAATTGATAAGACACATAGTCAATTAGGTATCTGTCCTGTTACTAAACGTGAAATTGATCTCAATCTGGTACCACTTGCACAACTGCATAAGATATCTGTTGGTAAAGGGTATGCCAGAATCAGTAACAAAATGATTATCGAGGAATTATCTGCCATGATTGATCAGCCAATCGATGGTTTGAAAATCAACGCTGTGTTTGATGAGAAACAAAATATGCTGATTGCAGATTTGCATGAATTAAGTGCAAGTAAGGGGTGACATGAAATGTCTATGGTATTAATTTGGGTTATAGTATGTATTGCGGCAGTTTTAATTGAACTAGCAACACCGACTGCTCTAGTGAGTATTTGGTTTGCGGTAGGTGGAGCTATTGGAGCAATCGCTGCCTTGATTCATTTACCTGTTTGGACACAAATCGTATGCTTTGTGGTAGTATCACTTGTGAGTATGTTAATCGTACGCCCTGTAGCAACACGTTATCTACGTGGTAATGTAATTGCGACCAATGCAGATCGTTGTATTGGGTCCATTGCGGTAGTGACAAAAAAACTATCTAAGGAAGAATGGGGAGAAGTAAAAGTGAGTGGTTCTTTATGGCATGCTGTCCCAGTAGATGATGAAGTTATTGAAGAAGAAGAAAAAGTAAAAATAATCGCAATTGAGGGTGCTAAATTACTCGTTAAACGAGTAATCTAACATATACAGAAAGAAGGGTAAACATGAACGTTTTCTTAATTATTGGACTTGTAGTAGGTGTATTGGTTGTCATTGGTATTTTAGCGTACCTAATTCGCATTGTGCCTCAGGCAAAAGCTTACGTTATAGAGCGTCTGGGGGCATATCATTCTACATGGAATACTGGGATTCATATTTTGATTCCATTTATTGACCGTGTAAGTAACAAAGTAACATTAAAAGAAGTGGTGAAAGATTTCGCACCACAACCTGTAATCACAAAGGATAATGTAACAATGCAAATTGATACAGTTGTATATTTCCAGATTACAGATCCTAAGCTTTATACGTATGGAGTTGTTGGACCAATCACAGCGATTGAAAACTTAACAGCAACAACACTTCGTAATATCATTGGTGATTTGGAACTTGATGAAACATTAACATCTCGTGATATTATCAATACAAAAATGCGTGCAATTCTTGATGAAGCAACAGATCCATGGGGAATTAAAGTAAGTCGTGTGGAAGTTAAAAACATCATTCCTCCACGTGATATTCAAGAAGCAATGGAGAAACAGATGCGTGCAGAACGTGAACGTCGTGAATCTATTTTACGTGCAGAAGGTGAAAAGAGAAGTAATATCTTAACTGCTGAGGGTGAAAAAGAGGCAATCGTATTACGTGCAACTGCGCAAAAAGAGAAAATGATTGCGGAAGCAGAAGGGCAAGCGCAAGCGATGGAGAGAATCTATCAAGCACAAGCTCGTGGTATTGAAATGATTAAGAATGCACATCCTACAAAAGAGTATTTAAGTTTGAAGGGTCTTGAAACATATGAAAAGATAGCAGATGGAAAAGCAACGAAATTGATCGTGCCTAGTGATTTGCAAAATATGGCAAGTATGTTAACAAGTGCTAGAGAAATCTTAGTGGATGATGCACAAAAAGATTTTTTAGAAGAAACCATCGCAACTGTTACAAAAGCTAAGAAATAAGTACAAAAAAGATAGAAATTAAATATTTCTGTCTTTTTTTTTAGGATTTTTCAAGTTTATCTCGTATAGGTATAGTAGGAGGTAGTTTATATGAGAGAAGCTATTTTGTATTATGCGTGGAAGTACGATGGGGATTGGAAGAAGATACAACGAGCCATGAAAAACAAAGAGGCATGGGAGAATGTGCCATATGATGGTAGGTATGTGACGATTGTAGATGAAGATTATCCCAAAAGATTGTTGGATTTGGAATACGCTCCTTGGATTTTGTTTTATGAAGGGGACTTAAGCTTGTGTACTAAGAGAAGTTGTGGTATTGTTGGTAGCAGAATTGCGGAAGTAAAAAGTATGCAATACTGTACTCAGGTTACCAACATCCTAAAACAAAAGTATGTGATTGTGTCTGGATTAGCAAAGGGTATTGATGCGCTTGCACATAAATGTGCGTTGGATGCGTCTACCATTGGTGTGATAGGGTGTGGTTTACAAGTGATATATCCTAAAGAAAATGCACAACTATACCAATGTATGCGAAAGCATCATTTGATCATCAGTGAGTATCCACCCAATTCCAAACCCTATGCCTATCATTTTCCGTGGAGGAATCGTCTGATTGCTGCATTGAGTGATTCTATTGTTGTAATAGAAGCTAGGAAAAGAAGTGGAACGATGCTAACTGTAAATGAAGCAATTTCTTTAGATCGAGCAATTTATTGTGTACCACATGATTTTGGTTCAATCGATGGAGTAGGATGTAATCTACTCATCTCACAGGGTGCTAATATCCTAGTAGATGAGGAAGATATTTACATGATTTAACATAAAATGTTTGACAAATTAAAAAAATGTGCAAATAATAGGATACGTGATTTATTCGAAATAGGAGGTAATGAATGAAAAATTTAGTAATTGTGGAGTCACCTTCCAAATCTAAAACAATAGAGAAATACTTAGGAAACGATTATCATGTGGTTTCTTCTAAGGGACATATAAGAGATTTAGCGACAACAGGCAAGGGTGGGCTTGGAATTGATGTGGATCATGATTTTGAACCTACATATAAGGTAAGTACAGATAAACGAGCAGTTGTAAAAGAATTAAAAGCACTTGCGAAAAAGAGTGACCATGTTTTTTTAGCAAGTGACCCTGACCGTGAAGGGGAAGCAATCGCATGGCATTTAGCGCAAATTCTTGAATTGGATGTAGCGGATGAAAATCGTATTATCTTTAATGAAATTACGAAAGGTGCAGTTACGAAAGCTTTTGATGCGCCTAGAACAATTGATATGCCAATGGTGAAATCCCAAGAAGCGAGACGTATGATTGATCGTATCATTGGGTTTAAATTATCAAAATTATTACAAAGTAAGATTAAATCAAAATCTGCAGGTCGTGTGCAATCCGTTGCGTTACGTTTGATTGTGGAAAGAGAAAATGAAATTCGTGCGTTTAAGAGTGAAGAGTATTGGACGCTTGCGGCACTTGTGGATAAAGATGGAAAAACATTCAGTGCCTCTTTAAATAAAGTGGATGGAAAGAAAGTAGAACTTAAAACACAGGAAGATGTTGATACCATCATCGAACGTTGTGATGAGTTTGTTGTTCGTTCTATTGAAAAGAAAGTACGTAAAAAAGAAGCAAAGATGCCTTTTATTACTTCTACACTACAACAGGAAGCAAGTACTAAGTTAGGGTTTGGTGCAAAGAAAACAATGCAAGTTGCTCAGAAACTATATGAAGGGATTGCACTACATGGTGGATCACCAGAAGGTTTGATTTCCTATATGCGTACCGATTCTACTCGTTTGAGTGATCAATTCGTTATGGATTGTGGAAATTACATTGAATCTGCATATGGAAAAGAGTATCGTGGACGCGTGCGTCAAAAGAACTCAGAAAATGCACAAGATGCGCATGAGGCAATTCGTCCTACCAATGTACAAAACACACCAGAAGCAATCAAAGAATACTTAACAAATGACCAATATAAACTATATAAGCTAATTTATGCTAGAACATTAGCTTCTTTAATGGCGCCTAGCAAGTCTGATGTTGTGAATGCTATGATTGTGAGTGGTGGATGTGAATTCAGCGCCAATGGTTCTATTTTAACGTTTGATGGGTATTTAAAAATATATGGCGACTATGAAAGTGTAAAAGATGAAATGTTGCCAATTCTAGAAGAACAAGAAACTTTAAAAGATGTTGAACTAGAAGGGAAACAGCATTTTACGGAACCACCATTGCGTTATAGTGAAGCACGTTTGATCAAAGATTTGGAAGAAAAGGGAATTGGGCGTCCTTCTACGTATGCAATTATTATTGATACGTTACAAGCAAGAGGGTATGTATCTTTAGAACGTAGTTCTGAAGGAAGTAAGACCAAGGTATTTATTCCAAGTGAACAAGGCGAATTAACGGATACAAAATTACAAGAATTCTTCTCTAATATTATCAACGTTAGCTATACAGCAAATATGGAACATCATTTGGATGAAATTGCATCAGGTAATCGTGATAACATTGAAGAAGTACGTACGTTCTATGCGCAATTTGAACCATTGTTGGAACATGCGTATGAAAATATGGAAAAGAAAGAACTAGAGAAAACTGGAGATATGTGCCCAGAATGTGGCAAGGAACTTGTCTACCGAGTGGGACGCTATGGAAAATTTATCTCTTGTATTAACTTTCCTGAATGTCGCTATACAAAGAGTGAGGATGAAGAACCATCTGTGAGTGATGAAATTTGTCCTAACTGTGGAAATAAGATGGTTATGAAAAAAGGACGTTATGGTTCCTTTATGGCATGTAGTAATTATCCTACATGTAAAACTATCAAAAGTAATAAACCAAAAGAAGAACCTGTTCCTACTGGTGAAATGTGTCCAGAATGTGGGCATGAACTTGTACAAAGAAAATCTCGTTTTGGGACAGTCTTTACTGGCTGTAGCAATTATCCAAAATGCCGTTATATAAAGAAAGATCCAAAAAAGGCAAAAGAGAAAGATGAAACAAAACCAAAGAAAGCAACTAAAAAAACTGCGAAAAAAGTAGTGAAGAAAACAGTGAAGAAGAGCAAGAAAGAGGATGAATCATGAGTCAAGTGACAATTGTAGGAGCTGGATTAGCAGGATGTGAAGCATGTTGGCAATTAGTGAAACGTGGCATTTCTGTGAAATTAGTGGAAATGCGACCAGTGGTTTCTTCACCTGCACATACAAGCGATTTATTTGGAGAACTTGTATGTTCCAATTCTTTACGTAGCGATTCCTTATTGAACGCCGTGGGTATCTTGAAAGAGGAAATGCGTCATTTAGATTCTTTGATTATGCACTGTGCAGATGAAACACGTGTTCCTGCGGGTAGTGCGCTTGCTGTAGATCGAGAAAATTTCTCAAAAATGATTACGGATACAATAAAGAACCATCCACTTGTGGAAGTTGTTTATGAAGAAGTAGATTATATTCCTGAAGGACCATGTATCATTGCGAGTGGACCTTTAACAAGTGATGCGTTATCGAAAGCGATTCGTGAGTATACACATGAGGATTATTTTCATTTCTTTGATGCTGCTGCGCCAATTGTTGAAAAAGAAAGCATTGATTTTTCGAAGGCTTATATAAAATCTCGTTATGATAAAGGAGATGCGGCATATATTAACTGTCCGATGAATAAAGAAGAGTTTGATGCTTTTTATGATGCGCTAATCCATGCGGAAACTGCAGATTTACACGATTTTGAAGAAACTTACTTTGAAGGGTGTATGCCATTTGAAGAAATGGCACGACGTGGAGAGAAGACCTTGTTGTTTGGTCCTATGAAACCTGTTGGATTGGAAAAAGAAGATGGTACTATGCCATATGCAGTTGTACAGTTGCGTCAAGATAACGCGGTTGCGACCCTTTACAATATAGTAGGGTTTCAAACGCATTTGAAATGGGGAGAACAAAAACGTATTCTTTCTATGATTCCAGGACTTGAACAAGTATCCATTGTTCGCTATGGTGTGATGCATCGTAATTCTTATTTATGTGCACCAAAAGTATTACGTCCAACCTACCAACATAGTACACGTGATGATTTGTTCTTTGCAGGACAACTTTGTGGAGTAGAGGGATATGTGGAAAGTGCTGCCTCTGGTTTACTTGCAGGTTTGAATATGGCAAACTACCTACAGGGGAAAGAATGTGTGGTATTGCCGAATACTTGTGTAATGGGTTCTCAAGCACATTATATTACACATGCAAGTGCAAAATACTTTCAACCGATGAACGCAAACTTTGGGATTATGAAGCTTGCGGTAAATGTGAAAAAGAAAGATCGAAAAGAAGCGTATGCAAAACAAGCCTTAGAAGTGATTGATGAATACGCAGCTCAATTCAGTTAACTATGGAAGAACTATTAACTCGCTTTTTGAATTATATATCACAAATTAACAGTGGAAGTGCACATACAAAAGATGCGTACCAACGTGATATACAAGAGTTCATAGATTTTATAAAGGAAGAGGGGATTGATGATTTTGATTCTGTTGATCGTACAGTTGTGATGAATTTCATAAGTGAACTTCGTTCACGTACGGGTATGGTGAAAGAATTAAAAAATTCTACAATCGCTCGAAAGTTATCTTCTCTTCGTTCGTTTTATCGATACCTTAATGAATATGTGGGTGTTAGAAATAATCCGTTCTTATATTTTAAAACACCAAAACAATCAAAACGTATTCCAGAATTTTTATTCTATGATGAAATGGATTTATTTTTAAGTTCCTTTTCCTTGGATGAAATGGAAGGGTTGCGCAATCGTGCTTTGTTTGAACTTATGTATGCCTGTGGCTTACGTGTGAGTGAAGTTGTGAATTTACAACTTCAAGATATTGATTTTCATGATCAAATTCTTCGTGTTGTGGGAAAAGGGGATAAACAAAGACTTGTACCTTTTTATCACACAGCAGGGAATTTGGTATTACAGTACATTGACCATGTGCGTGGTGTTTGGGTGAAACAAGAATCCCATAGCTATGTGTTTGTGAACACTAGAGGAACACAACTCACCACAAGGGGAGTACAATACCTTATGGATAAAGCAGCACAAGAATGTAATTTGCATGTGCATATTCATCCACATATGTTTCGTCATAGTTTTGCGACACATCTGTTAGATAATGGAGCAGATTTACGAGTAGTACAAGAACTTCTTGGACACTCCTCCTTATCAACTACACAGATTTATGTACACGTTACACAAGAACGTTTGAAACAAGCGTATACAACTGCACACCCAAGAGCTCATGAATAAAGCTTAAGGGTGTGTTTTATATTTGGTTTTTTAAGAAAAGCGGTTGTAATTGTATAGTTTTGTGTTATAATATTTTACGGTGCGCGATTCAATGCGCGCATACTACACACATCATGGATTCATCAGCCCGTGCTTTAGATGCGTTGAAAGCGTCGATGATAAGTTGCTGTTGTTAGAAATGATGGAGGCGTAACGGAAAGTGAGGACTTTAAAATGTCAGTAGTTACAATGAGAAAATTATTGGAATCTGGTGTGCACTTTGGACATCAAACACGTAGATGGAATCCTAAAATGAAACCAAATATCTACGCTTCAAGAAATGGTGTATATATCATCAATCTTGAAAAATCTATGGAACAAATCGATACTGCTTATGCTGCAATGAAAGATATCGCAGAAAAAGGTGGTAAAGTATTGTTCGTTGGTACGAAAAAACAAGCGCAAGCTGTTGTAGTGGAAGAAGCACTACGTTCAGGTTCATTCTTCGTTAACCAGAGATGGTTAGGCGGATTGTTAACAAACTATCGTACAATTCAAAAACGTGTAAAACGTTTGGTTGAAATTGAAGAAATGGAAGCAAACGGAACTTTAGATTTATACCCTAAGAAAGAAATTGCACAAGTTAAGAAACAAAAAGCTCGTCTTGAAAACTTCCTTGGTGGTATCAAAGAAATGAAGAAATTGCCTAATGCAATCTTCGTAATCGATCCAAAAGAAGAACACAATGCAGTTGCAGAAGCTAAGAAATTAGGTATTCCTGTATTTGCAATGGTAGATACTAACTGTGATCCAGAAACTGTAGATTTCCCAATCGCATCTAACGATGATGCTATTCGTTCAGTAAAATTGATCACTACATTGATGGCAGATGCTATCGTTGAAGCAAAAGGTGGATTATTAAGCGTTGCTCACAATATCGATGAAAATGAAACAGATGTTACAATGGCAGATGTTATCGTTAACGTTGAAGAACAAATCGCTGAAAACGAAAGACGTCGTCGTCAGAGAAATGAAGAACGTCGTAACCGTCGTCCTATGGGAAACCGTCCAGTTCGTGGAAACGGTCCTAGAGCTCCTTACCAAAAACGTGAAAACGTTAGACCTGCTGCTGAAGTAAAAACAAATGAAGAAACTGCTGCACCTGTAGCAACTCCTGCAGTAGAATCAGCAGAATAAGAAATAGGAGGATATATACATGATTACAGCACAACAAGTAAAAGAACTGCGCGAAACAACTGGCGCAGGTATGATGGATTGTAAAAAAGCATTGACTGAATGTGATGGAGATATGCAAAAGTCAATCGACTGGCTTCGTGAAAAAGGTATTGCGAAAGCTGCTAAAAAAAGCGATAGAATTGCTGCAGAAGGATTGTCTCGCGTGGCTACTGATGGAAACGTCGGTGTTGTATTTGAAGTAAACTCAGAAACTGACTTCGTTGCTAAAAACGAACAGTTCTTAGGTTTATTAGATACTGTACAGAATGTTTTATTAACTCAGAAACCTGCAGATTTAGATGCTGCATTAGCTTGTACAGTAGATGGAACAAGCGTTGCGGATATCGTAACAACTGCAACTGCTACAATCGGAGAAAAAATTTCTCTTCGTCGTATCGCAGTTGTTGAAAAAGCAGATGATGAATTCTTCGGTTCTTACATTCACATGGGTGGAAAAATTTCTGCACTTGTAGTATTAAAAGGAAAAGAAGATGCAAAAGTTGCGAAAGACTTAGCAATGCAAGTTGCTAGTATGAACCCTCAATTTGTGAACCGTGATGAAATGCCAAAAGAAGTTGTTGAGCATGAAAGAGCAGTTCAAGTAGAAATCGTTAAGAACGATGAAAAACTTGCGAACAAACCAGAAAAAGTATTAGCTGGTATCATTGAAGGAAAAGTTTCTAAAAACTTAAAAGACTTATGTCTTGTTGAACAGGAATTCTTCTTGAACCCTGATCAAAAAATTGCTCAGTACTTAAAAGAAAGCAGTGCTGATGTAGTTTCTTTCGTTCGTTATGCAGTAGGTGAAGGTATCGAAAAACGTGAAGATAACTTTGCTGAAGAAGTAATGAGCCAAGCATTTGGTAACTAGGACACTTATGTGTCCTTTTTTCTAGCATTATATGACAAAATAATTGCATTAACTCTTCCTTTTTTATAGGTTTTTCTTTATAATATAGAGGATAGGGCTGTAGCATATACAGTAAATAAAAAAAGGTGGTCGTGACTATGTATAAGCGTGTATTATTAAAGTTAAGTGGTGAAGCATTATCTTCACCAGGGAATTCATTTGATCCAAAAATTCTAGCTTCTTTAGCAAAAGAATTGAAAGAGGTTCATGAATTAGGAGTAGATTTGGCAATTGTTGTTGGTGGAGGAAACTTCATTCGTGGGAAAATGGCTGAAACGATGGGTATTGAACGTGTGCAAGCTGACTATATGGGAATGCTAGCAACAGTTATCAATGCATTGGCTGTACAAAGTGCGTTGGAACAAGAAGGTGTTCCTACACGTGTACAAACAGCGATAGAAATGCAGAAAGTTGCGGAACCATTCATTGTTCGTAGAGCAAATCGTCATTTAGAAAAGAAACGTGTTGTAATCTTTGGGGCAGGAACAGGAAACCCTTATTTCTCAACCGATACAACAGCTGCACTTCGTGCAAGTGAAATCAATGCGGATGTAATCTTGATGGCTAAAAATGGAGTAGATGGTGTGTATAATGCAGATCCAAAAACTCATCCAGAAGCTACGAAATATGATACACTCACATATATGGATTTGATTCAAGAAGGTCTTGCGGTAATGGATACAACTGCTACAAGTATGTGTATGGATAATGATATTGATTTAGTTGTATTCAATATGAATGAACATGGTAATATTTTGAAGGCAGTTAGTGGAGATATTACGGGAACAGTAATATCAAAGGGAGGTAAATAATTCATGGGAGTAATGGAAACAGTACAACATAAGATGGACAAGGCAATTGAAGTTCTAGAAACAGATTTAAAAACCATTCGTACAGGAATGGCAAATGCTGCTATTCTTGAACATATTGCATTTGAATATTATGGAAGTCCAACACCAATCAATCAAATGGCTGCAATCAAAGTTGTAGAAGGGCGCCAATTGATGGTGACTCCATATGATAAAGGAACTTTAAAAGATATTGAACGTGCAATCGCAATGTCTGATATTGGTTTAGTGCCACAAAGTGATGGAGAATGCATTCGTTTGAATGTGCCTACTCTTACAGAGGATCGTCGTAAAGAACTTGCGAAAGAAGCTCATAAAATGGGTGAAGAAGCAAAAATTGCGATTCGTAATGTAAGACGTGATGGAAATGAAGCAGTGAAGAAAGATAAAGAATTAACAGAAGATGATCGTAAAGATATGCAAGATCAAATTCAAAAAATTACCGATAAATATGGTAAGAAAATTGATGATGCTGTCGCTTCTAAATCTGCTGAGATTCTAAAAGTTTAAGACAATGAGGAAGAGGTGTATAAAATACCTCTTTTTTTATACGCATGTTATTTAACATAAGTTAAATTATGGTATAATAGTAATGTTATTATATAAAATATAGCTTATTAGGAGGCGTTCATATATGGAAGATAGAGTCATACCTCGCCATATTGCAATCATCATGGATGGCAATGGTCGTTGGGCAAAGAAACGAGGATTGCCTAGAACAGCAGGACATAAACAAGGTGCAGAGAATATTCGACGCATTGCAATTGCAGCTAATAATTTAGGAGTTGAAGCATTAACTTGCTATGCTTTTTCCACAGAGAATTGGAAACGTCCTGAGGATGAAGTGAGCTATCTTTTGAAACTCCCGAAACTATTTTTTAACAGATATCTAGCGGAACTTATTAAGAATAATATCAAGGTTACATTTTTAGGAGAAATTGAACGTTTTCCAGATGAAGTAAGAAATGTAATTGAATCTGCTGTTGAGAAAACAAAAATGAATACAGGACTTATCTTGTGTTTAGCGGTAAATTATGGTTCTCAACGTGAGATTACAATAGCAGCCCGTACGTATGCACAAGAGGTTCTTGATGGCAAACGTGAAAATGATTTGGATGAGAAAGAATTTGATCAATATTTGATGACTTCTCATATGCCAACTTTGGATTTGATGATTCGTACAAGTGGGGAAGAACGTATTAGTAATTTCTTGTTATGGCAATTAGCGTATGCAGAACTTATATTTACTCCTGTTGCTTGGCCAGATTTTACAGAAGCTGAATTACAATCATCCATTGATGAGTTTAACAAACGAAACAGACGTTTTGGAGGGTTGTAACATGAAGACTAGGATTATTACGGCACTTTTAATAATTGCCTGTGTAGTGCCTCCTTTGGTGTATGGGGGATGGCTCATTAAAGTCTTATTGGCATTCATTGTGATTGCTGGTGGGATTGAATTGTTAGGATTAAGCGAGAACAAAGGAAAGTGGCCAATCTATGCAAAGCCACTAGCAATTCTATTCGTCTTTCTAATGCTATACTTTCAAGGAAAGCTTTTATTTCCTATTTTAGGATTTGCTTGTTTAATATTTCTTTCAATTCCTGTGTTTACACAGAAATTCCATGCGAAAGATGGGTTTCTATGCATTGCCTATATTGTGTTTTTTTATGCAATAGCAAGTGCATTTATTCATATTTTTACAACAAATAAATTGTTGGTATGGTATATTATTATTGCTACTTATGGATGTGATACAGGAGCTTATTTTTGTGGGAGATTCCTTGGAAAACATAAGCTTAATGAACGCATTTCTCCTAAGAAAACATGGGAAGGTGCAATTGGAGGATGGTTTATTGGAACGATTGCTTCCTTTGCTTTTGCGTACTTCTTAATTCCTGATTTAAGTGTTATGAGTATTCTTTTAGGAAGTTGTTTGATGTGTGTGACTGGACAAATCGGAGATTTGGCATTTAGCTCTATCAAACGTAGTTTCAATATAAAGGATTTTTCTGATTTGTTACCAGGACATGGTGGTGTATTGGATCGTGTAGATTCTTTAGTCTTTAATTTTATATGTTTTAATATGATATTGGTGGTGTTATCTCTATGAAACGTTTAGTATTATTAGGAGCAAGTGGCTCTATTGGAACACAAACTATAAATGTAGTTGAGCATCATTGTGATGAATTTAAAATTATTGCGTTTAGTATTGGACATAATATAGATATGCTTCATGAATTGATCAAAAGAATGCCTCATGTAAAGCACATTTGTGTGGCTGATAAAGAAGATATGGAACAGTTACAAAATCAATACCAAGATATTGAATTTTATTTTGGAGAAGAAGGGTTAAAAGAACTTGCTTCTTTGAAGGACTATGATATTTTTGTGAATGCGATTGTAGGGTTTCGTGGTCTAGTTCCAACCTTAACGGCAATTGAACATGATAAATGCGTGGCTTTAGCAAATAAGGAAAGCTTAGTAGCAGGTGGAGTATTGGTAAAAGAAGCGCTAAAAAAACACCAAGTTTCACTTTATCCAATTGATTCGGAGCATTCCGCAATATTTCAATGTTTACAAGGAAATGCGCATCATGAGATTGATAAATTGATAGTAACTGCAAGTGGTGGTTCCTTTCGAGATATGAAACGTAGTGATTTGAAGAATGTCTCTGTTAAGGCAGCTTTGGCACATCCAAACTGGAATATGGGAGGCCGTATTACCATTGACAGTGCTACGATGATGAATAAAGGATTTGAAGTAATGGAAGCACATTATTTGTTTGACATTGATTACGATGATATTGATGTGTTAATACATCGCGAAAGTGTCATTCATTCTATGGTACAATATCGTGATCATGCGATTATTGCACAACTAGGAACAGCAGATATGAGATTGCCGATTCAATATGCGCTTTCTTATCCACAACGTCTAACGATGTATGATGCTACACCGTTCAATTTTAGTGATTATGCAACGTTGCATTTTGAAAAACCTGATTTTGAGTTCTATCCTTTGTTGAAATTAGCATATCATGTAGGTAGAAAAGGTGGTAATCTGGGTGCTGTAATGAATGGTGCTGATGAGATGGCGGTTTCTTTGTTCCTACAAGAAAAAATTGCATTTTTAGATATTGAAAAATATGTTATAGAAGCGGTAGAACAAGCAACTTTTATAGAAAATCCTACTTTGGATGATTTGATTGAAAGTGATCGCAATGCGAGGGAATATGTAAAAGAAGCATCAAAAGGAGGTTTTAAATAAGTATGGGTAATGTGATAAGTATTATAGTATTTGTATTGATTATGAGCGCCATTATTATTGTTCATGAATTAGGACATTTAATTGCCGCAAAACGTTTTGGAGTATACTGTAAAGAGTTCTCAATTGGTATGGGACCTGTGTTGTGGCAACGACAAATAGGAGAGACTGCTTGGTCGCTACGTGTATTGCCAATTGGTGGCTTTGTTGCGATGGCAGGTGAAGATAGTACGGAAGATGATGAAGAATTAAATATTCCTTATGAACGTACCCTTAATGGTATCAAGCGTTGGAAACAAATTGTTGTAATGGCTGCTGGTGCATTTATGAATGTGGTACTTGCATGGGTGATATTTGTTGGAATCACTGCTTATCAAGGACAAGTATCTGTTCCTGGACAACCGGTAGTAGCTGGTGTTAGTGAAGGGAAACCTGCTGAAAAAGCAGGATTCAAAGAAGGCGATCGAATCATTAAAATCCAACAAGGAGATGAAATAGAAACACCTGAAAGTTGGAGTGATGTCACGAAATTCTTGGTGTATTATCAAGGTGAAATGACCTTCACAGTTGAACGTAATGAAAAACAAGTGGAACTCAAGCTTACTCCATATTTAGATAAAGAAACCAATCAATATATGATGGGTGTACTACAAGATCCTAATAGTTATACTGTAAAAGATATTACATTATTAGAGTCTATACCTTATGGTACGGAAAAAATGGTATCAAGTGTTTCTATGATTTTTGAGGCATTGGGTAAATTGATACAAGGTATCGGCTTAAATAACTTAAGTGGACCTGTAGGAATCTTTAAGGTAACTGCAGATGTTGCGAAAGAAGGATTCTTATCTATTGTGGCTTTAACAGGTTTATTATCTGTGAATGTCGGAATATTTAATTTATTGCCAATTCCAATTTTGGATGGAGGACGTATCTTCATTCTTCTCATTGAAGCAGTGATTGGAAGAAAGCTAAATGAAAAAGTTCAAAATGCCGTTATGATGGCAGGATTGGTTTTGTTAGTAGGCATCATGTTGTTTGCGACATGGAATGATATTACTAGATTATTTTAAAAAAACAAGCACGAATAATACCGTGCTTGTTTTTGTTTGAGCGGGTATAAAAAAAGCAGAACAACGTCCTGTTTCTTTATTGCTTATTAAGCAGCTAACGCGTTAACAGCTTTCGCTAAACGTGATTTCTGTCTTGTAGCGTAGTTTCTGTGGTGAATACCCTTAGCAACTGCTTTATCTAATTTAGAATTTGCGTTGTTTAAGGCAGTGGCAGCAGCAGCGGCATCTTTTGCTTCAACAGCAGTAAGTACAGCTTTGATAGCAGTTTTTAATGAAGACTTCTGAGCACTTACAACCAAATTTCTTTTGTTATTAGTTTTTACACGTTTCTTCTGTGATTGGATCTGTGGCATATCGCACCTCCTAATTTTCAATTGCCTTTAAATTATAGCAAAAACATTTTAAAAAAGCAATAATAACTATAAAAAAATCCATACTATGGAAGAGGTGTTAAAGAATGATGAATAAATATCAGATTCGTTCCGATTTTGCGGATGAATTTATCACGCAAGATGTACGTTCACAAACATTTGAACATATCGAAAAGCAAAATGATTTTGTGAAAAGTAATTATATTAAAGTCTTACAAGAAGAAAATGAGCTTCATAAGAGCAAAGGTGACTATGTATCCATTGAATGTAAAAATTTGAATGATCATAGTGCAAGGTTACATATGATTGAAGCGATAGATGAAAGTCTTCATGAATTGGTGGATCATATGAACATCAATCTTCAAAAAATATTGATTGTTGGACTAGGAAATCGTTTTATTACTTCTGATGCACTAGGACCAGGAGTTGCGAATGAAATACTAGTTACAGCACATCTGTATGAAAATGAAGATCATGAAACATTAAAAGGAACACGTAATGTTGCGGTGTTACAGCCTGGAGTTATGGGACAAACAGGATTGGAATCTAGTCGCATTATAGAAAGTGTTGCGACGCAGTTTCAACCAGATTTAATTATTGCGGTCGATGCATTGGCTACGCGAAATATTGGAAGAATCAATCGTGTTGTTCAAATTAACAATACTGGAATTCAACCAGGAAGTGGTGTGGGAAATCATCGTCGTTCACTAGATGAAAAAACGTTGCATGTTCCTGTGATTGCCATTGGAGTTGCCACTGTCACAAGCGTTGGGGCAATTATCAAAGAAGCATTACAAGAAAGTGACATACAAGAAGAAGGGGTACTGGATTTGTTGTATGATGCAAAGCATTTAGATCTTGTAGTAACACCAAAAACAATGGATGATGAATTAAAACACTTGATTTATATTGTTTCAGAAAGCTTGAATTATTTCCTTCATCCAGATTACGAAAACCTCTAATGTCGATTTTTGTAATGTAGTCATAAGAATGAATTAGCCTTCCTTTTCATACGATGGAAAAGGGAGGTGTTTTTTTGAAATCATCAGTAAAAATTATAATAAAAGTATGTGTAATTTTTTTGTTCCTTTGTTTAACACCTTTTATGAATGGTTTAAAAAGCACCTTTGTAAGTTCGAAGGATTGGTTGAACTCACTTGTTTATCATCAAAAAACCATGGATCAAAGCATTTCTTTGAAAGATCATTTAAACGTGTTATCTTACAATTCTAATTTGACTATCCCAAAAGAAGATATCGAGGTAGAAACAACGCAAGATAATCCACCCGTTGTCCCTACACCACCAACGCAAACACCGGAGAAGGATAACAATAGCGATACGACGAACCAAAAGAAAATATATATTTATAACACGCATCAAGAAGAAGGGTATGAAGGTGGTAAAACAGTACTAGATGCAGGCGCCATTCTAGCAAAGCACCTTGAAGATAAAGGTTTTAAAGTGATTTTAGAAACGAATGATTTTGTAAAATATAGAGATTCTTTAGGATTGGATTATAATAAGTCCTATGTTGTTTCTTATAAATATTTGAATGATGCATTGGTGAATTATGGTGGATTTGATTTATGCATCGATTTGCATCGTGATAGCATTCCACGATCCGCTAGTTATATCGAAGCGAACGGAAAACAATATGCGACTGCCATGATGGTGGTGGGAGGGCTTGGTAAAAATGCGGAACATGTTACCAAAACTTCAACGACATTAACTGACATTATGAACACAAAGTTGAATGGTATAATGAGGTCAGTAATGACAAGAGAGGCGTTTTATAATCAAGAAGTCCATGAAAATGTTGTGCTTATGGAAGTTGGTGGGGATGTAAATACGTTTGAAGAAGTGAGCAATACCCTTGGATATATTGCGGATGGAATCCATGATCTTTTAAACTAGGAGGGATACTTATGAAAAGATTTTTAGCGGATGCATTATTAATTTGTTTGCTTGTTTCAATTGGTTCGTATATGCTTCATAAGGATGATTCGCCTACACAAGATGACCTAAAGAAACAAGTGGATCAATTTGAAGATGATATTGCCTTACAAAAGGAAATCAACACCCAAAGAAATAGTGGCACATTAAATGATATTGAAGATAATGCTGCAGGGAAATTGGCAAAGAAAAGCAGTGAGTTTGTGGTAGATGCGATTAAAGGAACTGTGGTGACCTTTTCTGAAGTCTTTGATGGAATTATAAATTAGCGCACCTTTCTGACAAAAACATGTTATAATTTTTGCTGAGGTGAGTGAAATGTCAATCAAAATATTATTTATGGGTACTCCTGAGATTGCGGTTTCTATGTTTGAGCAATTGATGAAGGATGAATATGAAGTAATTGGAGTGGTTACACAACCAGATAAACGTGTTGGTCGTAAACAAGAATATCAAATGTCTCCAGTAAAACAAGTTGCCCTTGAACATAACATACCAGTGTATCAACCAATAAAAATTAGAGATGATTATCAAATGCTTATGAAGTTGGATGTAGATTTAATTGTGACGTGTGCGTATGGACAATTTATTCCAGATGTACTTTTACAAATGCCTACCTTTGGAAGTATCAATGTACATGCATCCTTATTACCTAAGTTAAGAGGAGGCGCTCCTATTCATAAAGCAATTATCAATGGCGATATGGAAAGTGGAGTATCCATTATGCGCATGGTAGCGAAAATGGATGCTGGTGCCGTAATGTCTCAATGTCGTGTGAAAATCGAACAAGAGGATACAATGGGCTCTCTATATGAGAAACTAGCAGTTGCTGGAGCTGCTTTATTGTCTGAAAGTATCCCTTTGATTATAGATGGAAGTGCAGTGTTTGTGGAACAAGATGAAGAGCAGGCAAGTTTTGCATATACCATTCAAAAAGAAGAGGAATGGATCGATTTCCATAGGAATGTACAAGATGTATACAATCATATCCGTGGTTTAATACCAACGCCATGTGGATATGCGCTTATGGATGGAAAAAAAGTCAAATTTCATAAAGTACGAATGATGAAAAATGATAAAATGCAAAAGGCAGGGGAAGTATTAGGGTATCAAGAGAATGGCTTTGCAATTGGAGCAAAGCAAGGAATTATTATAGTAGATGAAATACAGATGGAAGGGAAAGCGAAAAGTGATGCCAAATCGTTCTTTAATGGAGCGGGGAAAGCAATGGTAGGGAAATGTTTTAAGTAAAGGATCTTGTGAAAGATCTTTTTTTTAAGAATTTTACATTTATGTGAAATTGTGTGCTATATTGTTTTCGTCATGATACATGATGAATAGAAAGAAAGAGGATTATGTATGAAAAAATATGTAGCTGAATTTATTGGTACTTCTGTTTTGGTCACATTTGGTTGTGGTAGTGCAGTGGCTGCCAATACTCTAGTTTCAAAAATTGGTACGGAGGTACCTTTGGCATTATCAACGTTATTGATTGCATTTGCATTTGGTTTATCCATTGTCGCAATGGCGTATTCTATTGGGAATATTTCTGGATGTCATATCAACCCTGCGGTATCTCTAGCAATGTTTATTTCTAAAAAACTAGATGCCAAAGATTTCGTTGGTTATGTTGTTGCGCAAGTACTTGGTGGTATTGCTGGTGCTGGATTGTTATGTTTCTTCTTTGGTTCAAATGCTTCATTAGGAACCAATGGATTTGGAGCTGCTAGTGCATTAAATACGGAAATGATGGTAGCCTTCGTAGTAGAAATTGTATTAACATTTACTTTTATTCTAGCAATCCTTGGAGTTACTAGTAAAAGCGAAAATGCATCTACAACGGGATTAGTTATTGGGTTAACATTAACCTTGATTCATATTTTAGGTATTCCATTCACTGGAACATCTGTAAACCCTGCAAGAAGCTTAGGGCCTGCTTTATTAGCTGGTGGAGAAGCATTAGCTCAGGTTTGGGTGTTTATTTTAGCACCATTAGTTGGAGCTGCTATTGCGGCAATCGTTTGGAAGTTCTTAAATTCTGAAGAAAAAGCATAAGAAATACAAAAAGGAACGCACCCTAATGGGACGTTCCTTT